>JBIKXM010000287.1:0-3542 GCA_044355755.1 Burkholderiaceae bacterium
TTTTAAACTGCTCGGGTACATCTTGTCCTTCTCTCACTTCTCTTTTCAACCGCTTGATTCTCTCATACAACTTTTTTCAAGACGGGTTCTTAATGTTGATTGTGCCGAAAAATCAGAATATCGAAGTCGAGGCTTTTATCGAGAATAAAGATATTGGCTTTGTACGCGAAGGACAAACCACCGCAATTAAGATAGATGCGTTTGAATATACTAAATATGGCACAGTACCTGCACGGGTTACCCATGTATCACGCGATGCCATCCAAGATGAAAAACTAGGATTGATTTACTCGGTTAAGGTGTCTTTAGATCAATCCTCGTTAATGGTTAATGGTAAGCAGACACCTTTGTCACCTGGCATGTCAGTCGTGGCAGAAATTAAAACTGGTGAACGCCGTGTGATTGGCTATATCTTGTCCCCATTAATTAAACATACGCGCGAGGCTCTGCGTGAACGTTAGCCATCTACTCTTCAATGTATTACCTAAAATCTTCAACGGTTCAGGTCTGACGCCAACATGGCTAGGTACCCTGTATCGACGAAGACGGAATAATTTACCGATCATCGTGTCAATGAAACCGCATCGTGGTGCAGTGCTTACGCCGCGCTTACACAGCAACGCTGCCGTAGCACAACCATGCCAGCGGGCCGATACGGCAAAAAGATACGGCAGCGGTCAAGCCGTGTTACGTAAGGGTTACTGCTGGTTAGCTGTGGTCCTTATTAGCTCAAGCAATAATATATACGCCACCGAGGCATGGGAGCGACTCGCTACACCTTTAGCTGACCCATTGTTAACATTGCCGCCGGCAATACAAGCGCAGAACAGTTCGATGCTAAATGTGCCAGCCTTACCGTGCCCGGTAAGCTATTTAGAAACAGCGCCACTGTCCTTAGCGCATGCGGTCGATTTAGCGTTATGTAACAACCCACAGATTCAAAGTGCATGGGCAGCGATCAAAATCCAGGCTGCTGCAGTTGGTGAAGCACGTGCCGCGTATTTACCAACGCTGAGTACAAATGTTAGTCGTATGCATGATCGCGTGACACAAGGTAAATTTAATAAGAGTGAACACAGTTCGACTGTCTATGGCAGTTTATCTTGGCGTTTATTTGACTTTGGCGGACGTGGTGCGAATCGACGATCAGCGAATGCGCTACTTAGTGCCGCCTTGGCAAGCCATCAAGCCACTTTGCAAAAAACGCTAGCCAACGTCGTCAGCGCCTATTTTGACGCGCAGGCAACCTTAGTGGTATGGCGTACAAAAACAGAAAATGAAGCCGCGCTACAGAAAATATGGGTTGCCGCTCAACGTCGTCAGATGCAAGGCGTCGGCGCTCAAACCGATACGTTACAAGCCTCAACCGCTTTGGCACGTATGACATTAGAAAAAAATCGTGCACTCGCTGCCTATCAAAAAGCCTTAGCCGTGTTAGTACAGACGGTAGGATTGCCGGCCCAGACTCAATTCACGTTGTCTGATGAAATGACGCAGCGTCACACTGACTCGTTTGCAAAGGCAGGAGGTGAAGATTCGCAAATAGGGCATACCGCTGATCTGCCAATACATCAGCGAACGAAACACCACAATGCGGCGCATCAAGCCACTGCAACGCTGATGTTGGCGGGTGCAAACGCAAGCACAGCAGAGCTTAAGCAAAACGGCCAGGACCACTCAGCGACAGGCATAAAAGGCGATTGGCATCAGCGAGAGCGGCAAGATTTAGATCAGTGGTTGATTGAGATTCAGCAACAACATCCGGCTTTGCTGGCTGCCCGTCAACAAGTACAGTCAGCGCAAGAACGGGTTTGGACAACCACTTCAGAAGGTTTACCGATTGTCGATTTTTCTGCTAGCTATTATAAAAATGGGCGACCTAACCAGTCTTTGACCCCGAATGTTAATGAAACCTTATATGGTGTTACCTTAACTATTCCTTTGTTTGATGGATTTGCACGCACTTATAAAGTACGTGGTGCACAAGCATCATTAGCACAGAAACAAGCCGAGTTATTCGACATCGAGCAACAAGTACTGCTCGATGTCATCAAAACGCATGCCGAAGCCAGCACGTCTTTAGATAATTTGAGTGCAGCCCAGCAATATTTACAGTATGCGCAACAGACACTCGACTCTGTACAACGAAAATTTACTAGAGGTGCAGCCGATATGCCGGCTATTCTGAATGCACAAATGGAACTCGCTAATGCACAACAAGAACATATTCGCTGCCTAACCGATTGGCGTTCTGCCAAATTGAGATTATTTGCATCTGCCGGCATGCTCGAGCGAGCCGATATCAAATAATTTTTACTGAATCAGACCGCTACACATCTATAGCAAGCAGTCCAAAGACCAGGCGCATGGGCAAAGACGGGGTTTCTTGTAGCACTACTGCACGCCGTCCGCGCCGGTTTGCTTGGCAAATTAAGGTATCACAACACTGCGTACAGCACACAAAACTTGCTCCAGATAGTTAGCTTGATCACAAGCAATAATATGTCGAGTCGGCATGCTACGCAGCCAAGTAAGTTGTCGTTTAGCTAATTGTCTGGTAGTAATCACTCCACGTTCAATTAACTCGGTTCTGTTTAATGCTCCGTCCAGATACTGCCAAACTTGGCGATAGCCGACGCAACGCATGGCCGGTAAATTTAAGTGTAAGTCACCACGTGCACGCAATTGTTCTACCTCCTCAATCAAGCCGTGCGCTAGCATCATTGCAAAGCGATCAGCAATCCGTTGTGCTAACACGGCACGCTCAATCGGCTCTAAAGAGATAACCTGAACTGGCACATCGAGTGCCTGCGTTTTTTCCTGTAACAGTTGCGCCATCGGCTGCCCACTGAGCATGATCACTTCTAGTGCGCGTTGAATCCGTTGTGCATCATGTGGTGCCAAGCGATTGGCCGTGATTGGGTCTAATCTAGACAAGCGCTGATGCATGGCGGGCCAGCCTAATTGCTGTGCCTCGGCATCTAATTGCTGACGCACCTGCGGATTAGCTGATGGCAAGGGGCTTAACCCATCGACCAAGGCTTTGTAATACAGCAAGGTGCCGCCGACTAATAACGGTATCTTGTTGCTCGCCTGAATCTGGGCAATTAATGCAAGTGCATCACGCACAAAGTTAGCGGCCGAGTAAGCATCAGCTGGATCAATAATATCAATCAAATGATGCTTAACTTGTGCTTGCTCGGCGACGGTAGGTTTAGCTGTACCAATATCCATGCCACGATACACTAGCGCAGAATCCATGCTAATAATTTCTACTGGGAAATTTTGCGCCAGCATCAAAGCCGCAGCAGTTTTGCCTGAGGCGGTCGGCCCAGTCAAACACAATACAGAAGTTTTTTTAAGATTAGTCATAACGATGATGAGACCCTTGCACAGCCAGCGCGAGTGGGTCAAAGAGCCGGCACACGCGAGACGCGCAGTGTACACGTAAGTACATGCTGATTCTGCACAGTGGACACCCTAGTATTTGGCGTGTGCTGAGACTTGGGTAGCGGTCTCATCATGCTTAAGTTCTCCTGGGC
>JBIKXM010000191.1:0-3531 GCA_044355755.1 Burkholderiaceae bacterium
TGAAACTCAACGTCACCACATAGTCTGCTGGTGTTTTCGTCTGTGGTAATACGATTGATACCGACGTCAAGCACGATAGCGCCAGGCTTGATCATGTCACCGGTAATCAGATTGGCACGCCCAACCGCCACAACTAAAATATCCGCTTGCTTTGTATGGTAGCTTAAATCACGTGTTTTACTGTTGCAGAGCGTAATCGTTGCGCCTGCTTGCAGTAATAGCATAGCCATCGGTTTGCCGACAATGTTGGAAGCGCCGACTATAACCGCATGTGCGCCACGTAACGGTGCTTGTATTTCTTCTAACATTTTCATGCAGCCATAGGGAGTGCAGGGTTTAAATAACGGTGCGCCAGTCGTTAAGGCGCCAATATTGGCGATATGAAAACCATCTACATCTTTTGTTGGCGTGATGGTTTCGATGACTTTATGACTGTCGATATGTGCGGGTAGTGGTAGTTGTATCAGGATGCCGTGGATGCGTGGATCGGCGTTGAGTTCGACGATACGTTTAAGTAATGCAGCCTCAGAAAAATCATCGGGGTAATGCTCGAACAGTGAATGAAAACCTTGTTCGGCGCAGGCTTTGACTTTGTTCTTTACATAAACTTGGCTGGCCGGGTTATGACCAACCAAAATCACGGCTAATCCAGGTTGAGTGCCTTGATTGATCAGGGCTTGGGTACGTGCTTTGATGTTTTCGCGGATTTTATTGGAGAGTGTAATGCCGTTGAGGATATGCGCTGACATATTGGGTATTTCCTAGGGTAATGCAGAATGAAGGCTTACGCACAATGGTTGCAATGGTATCGAGCTAACTTGCCGTACGGGGCGCATAAGCATACCCTACGGCAACCATTTTGCGTAAGCCTTTTGGAATGAAAAACAGCTTGCAAATTAAATAATGCAATAAAAATTTGAATTTTAACGGTATCAGATACGCTTTAGGACAAATTAGGTAAGGTCAAACGTAATAGGTCAGCCACCGTATTGACGTTTAGCTTTTCCATAATGTTGGCACGATGTGCTTCGACTGTTTTAATCGAAATGTTTAGGTCGCCCGCAATTTGTTTGTTTAAACGTCCAGCTGCAATACGTTCGAGAACTTGTCGTTCGCGCATGGTGAGATGTTCGATTTTTTCTTGGGCTTCTTTGCGTGCTTGATCGGTAATCAAATCCTCTTGGGCTTTGGTCAGCATGCGTTCAACTAAGTTGCATAGCTCTTTTTCATCAAATGGTTTTTCGATGAAGTCAAATGCACCTTTTTTCATGGTGTTGACTGCCATCGGCACATCTCCGTGGCCAGTAATAAAAATAGTCGGGATTTTTATTCCCTCAGCAAGCAAACGATCTTGCAACTCCAGACCGGTCATGCCTGGCATGCGGACGTCTAGAATCAAGCAGGCGACTTGATACAGGGCTAAGTGTTCCATGTAGTGCTTTAAAAACTGGTCTGCATTACTAAAGCACCTGACCAGATAGCGATTTGCTTCGAGCAACCAGGTTAATGAGTCTCTTAATGCTTCATCGTCATCAACCACAAATACTGTACCTGAGGCAGGTGCAGTCGGTTGCTTGAGTGGGATGTTTTGGCTTGCGTTAGGATTATTAAACATCTTTTTGGCCCTCATCTGGATCTTGCGAATCTAAATTATGTAACGGGAGTAATACATAAAAGGTACAGCCTACACCATCTGAATTATTCTCAACCCACAGTCTGCCATGGTGAGATTCAATAATCGAACGACAGATATTTAATCCCATGCCCATGCCATCAGACTTTGTACTATAAAACGGTTCAAACAAACGCTCCTGATGGCTCTCATCAATCCCTTGGCCTTTATCGATAACAGATATTAATAGACCAGGAGACAGTGCCCCCTCAGCAAGTTTAACTACAAGTTTAACGATATTATATTGCTCTATTGCAATATTCTTTACATTGTCGCTTTCAGGGAGCCGCTGACTCATGGATTCGACGGCATTTTTCAGTAAATTTACTAGGACTTGCTCAATCAGTAAGGGGTCGAGCCAGATTTTAGGCAGTTTGTTTGGCATATCAGTCATGATATGGATACCTTGGCGACTCGCCGTAATTTCCGCCAAACCGACCGCATCTGCAACGATATTATAGATATCAACGCGCCGCTGTTGTGGCACGCTGCGTTTTACGAAGCTGCGAATCCGTGACACGATGGTACTGGCACGCATCGCTTGCGCAGCAATTTTCTCTAGTGCACTCAGTAAATCTTCGGTTGTAATAATGTTGCGGTGTAAGCGTGTAATGGCGCCCATACAGTAGTTGGTCACCGCCCCCAAGGGTTGATTCAGCTCATGTGCAAGTAATGAGGCCATTTCTCCCATGGTGGTTAAACGGCTGACGAACTGTAGCTCTTCCTCATGACGGTGTGCCATTTCTTCTGCGTGTTTGCGTGCGCTGATGTCGGTGGCGATAACGATATGCGCAAGATGTCCATCTACCCAACGAACATAACGATGACGTACATCAAACCACTTTTCTAAGCGGGCGAGGTAAACTTCGCGAGCCGTGCTATGCGTACGCATACGCAGATACATTTCTTTGGCATCGGCAGCAGCTTGTTGCTGTTCTGTCGCTGAGGCAATATCAGTTTCAGAAAGTATATCGATTCCTTCATCGACTTGTTCAGTATCGAATTTGCACAACTCAAGGTGGCCGCGTGCTTGATTATCGAAGAGTTGACGATAATATCGGTTTGCAAACAGTAGCTCAGTAGTATTCGGTGAGAGTACTGATACCGAGGCGTCTAAGCTTTCGAGTAAAGTCGTAAAACGTGCATACGCCATCGCTAACTCTTCTCGTGCGCGTTTGGATTCGGTCACATCGAACATCGAACCCATCCACCCGATTTGTTTGCCATCAGCGTCGATGAGCGGCGAAACTTGCATATGTACAAAGAAAATCGAGCCATCTTTACGCTGTACCGGCCCTTGAAACCCAGAGGCGGGGGCTGCACCTTGCAAAGTGAGTGACAAATAATGTCCTAAGCGATCAACATCGCTGCGCGGCCAGAAAACATAAGGAGGCGTGCTGCCCAGTAATTCTGCTTCAGACCAGCCAGTCATACGGCAAAATGCCGGATTGACATAAATAATACGACCTTCCATATCCAAGGCACGCATACCGAGTGCGGTCGAATTTTCCATAGAACGGCGAAACGCCATTTCTGCTTGTAAAGAACGCTGTGCGATCTTTCGTGCTTCGTTTTGGCGCCATAATTTACATAGACCCCAGAATAAAAAACAAGATAAGCCACACACTAATGCAATCAATAAATGATTGACTAGGGCGTTGATAGCGGGGTATGCCTGGGTTTTTAAGGTCAATCCTTGCCAGGGTGGGTCAAGTGGCGTAATCGAGTAAGTTAATCCTTCCGGGACTGGGCGCGATGAGGATTTTGCCAATACTTCTTCAGTATCTGCTGTGCCGTAGAGTAATGAAAATTGGTAAGTGCTGGTTAGTTCAGCTGGAATAAAGTTTTCTAAAATCTCT
>JBIKXM010000190.1:0-3531 GCA_044355755.1 Burkholderiaceae bacterium
AGATACTGACCGCAACGGCTGAAAATATTTGTCGCATCGCTATGCTCAAAATAACGCTTGCTAAATTACGATGAATTTATTTCAAGACGACTTCTGAATCGTCGGCCATCAAGCTGCTTCAGACTCTTTTTTGATCTATATCAAAACAATCTTCTCTTAAAAGAAATAAATTAATACTCAATTTGTATCACGCAGGACTTACATCAAACTGCCCTGAGAGCGTTGCACAACCATCAGGATGGTTTTACGTAAGTCCTAACAAATTAAATTACTCATTTTTCAGGGGAGCCAAATGTCTGATGTACTCAAGGTAATAGAGGTTTTAGCCGAGTCCGATAAAAGTTGGGAAGAAGCCGCGAATGCCGCTATTAGTCGTGCCGCGCGCACAGTAACAGGAATTAAATCTATCTATATCAAGGAACTAGAGGCAAAGGTTGAAAACCAAAAAATAGTATCTTGGCGCATCAACGCAAAAATTTCTTTCTTAATTAATTCATAGCGCTATTTTTCATCAATGACTGAGACCATTGCACAACCGTCACGAGCGGCCAAAAAACAAGGTGCACGCAACGTAGCGACGAGATCATACAGAGTAGTGCAGCGCGAGCGTAGTCGGGGGTTAGGGCCGCATGGCTGCACGCCGACGCAGCCGACTCGACTTGTAAGTCGAATCGTGGGGCGAAGCCCGAGTATCGCGTAACACAGTATTTTTGGCACACAGTAGATTGTGCAATGGTCTCGCTTATGGAGTCTAATTTTCCAATCAGTAATATCGTCAACAAACATCCCGGTTATTTCCCTCTAGCATGACAGCTCAAACATTAGGAAAAGTATGCTCCGCATCAGAAGTTTAACGGGAACAAATTTTCCCACGCGCGAAGAAAAATATACGAGTAGCACTGGCCCCGTCAAGAAGATCACTGCCGCCATAGCAGATCACTCCTTATCCGATCGCATCATCACAGGCAAGCAAAAAACAAAGGACATAGGCCGGAATAAACCTGCTTCTATCATGACTGCACGCCGATTCAGCCTGCCTTCCCCAGCATCAGAGCTCAACTACAAAACGACACAGGACTACACGATGCGCAAAGCTAGTGGTGTCACGCTACACTCAGGACACCTGGTCAATTTTGCTTTTGCCGCGGTCTCAGACACAAATATATCTAAGCAGCGCTCAAGCAGCTTGCCCTCAACAACACCCCGACCGCAAAACAAACAGGATAAAACAAAAGCTCTTACCACACCCACGAATCTTCTCTCTACAGAGCGGTTAATAAAAGATAGGCTACATCATTTTGCGGTGACGACTAATACCTCCGAATTAGCTCAAAAAATCAGTACGATAGCGCAAAAAAGTCGAATAGATTGGGTCATTTCAACGCATCATGGTACGACCCTAGTCGAGGGTTACCATGCCTTAGATCGCACAGCATGGGGACGTGCAGCAATTAATATGAGCCATATAACTATCCGCAATTTAGCTTCCGTTATGTTACCAACGATACTCCGTCAAGCAATCGGGCATGTATTAGATAACGCATTAAAACAAGGATGCAATCAAGCCTGCCGCGCAGCTTTAGGCGCAATGTTTATGTCAGTGCCGGTCGTCGGTCAATTAGTATTAGGGATAGTGGATGAACTTCAAGGTTGCGCGACCAACTACTCTCGAGCCACCCGCGGTGTCATGATGGGCTTAAGCTTGGCAACTGGCGGTGCCGCATTAGCGACGCAAAGCATGATTAATCCTGGCATGCGCTTTTCAGAAGCAATACTCTATCCTGTACTCCGCGATGTAATACAAACCACGCTCCCGATCACTTCGAGTCCAGAAGTAGGCCCAACTAAAATGTCATTATTAATCGCGGGAATACTCTATGCAGCGAATCAGTTGCTAGTTAGTCGAGGTTTTATTAGCTTACCTGATGCGATTGCGCAAGATGACGGAAGACATCACTTATCAGCCACAGGACTGATTGGTCGTGGCGCCATGAATGCCGCAGGTGAGATAGTCGATTTATACGCCTTATGTATGTCAAACCATATCATCCATAATGGTAGACAAACTGAGCAGCCCCAATTACGTATCAGCACACCTGATCACCTCTCACACGCTTACAGAGATAGAGGCATGCTAGATTTTATGTTTTCGCGTGGTAGCTTTGTTTCAGCATTCGGTCAGTTATATGACAGTATGCCGGCGGCTGGACCCTTAACGAATACTTTGCAGAGTATCCTAGGAAAAGTGCATAGTAGTGGTGTGATAGATTGGCTGACTGAAGCTGCGGCGGCCCTGCTCACAGTCATCACCTATCCCTTCTGGCCAGACCCATTACATCAGCGCAAAATAGACTTAGAGCAAGCCAGTAACTTAAATAGTTGGAATAGCGCCATCCATGTGCAACAGCATAATGAGCCTGGCTTAGTCGATAGCTTTGAAATGCGCCAGAATACAGTCCACACCCTGTCCGTTCACCCTTTGGTATAAATCACATCCCATTATTAACAAAAATTAAAATTTTTGTTGATACATATCAATTTTGAATCGTACCGGTCTCGTAACATACGCACATAGACTTTATCTTTATACAAGGAGTGTGCTTATGTCTTGGGATAATGAATTACACAGTCACGTGGTTGATGAGTTAGAGTGGGATACTGACTTAGATGCGTCACACATAACAGTATCTGTTAAAGAAGGCATTGTGACATTAACCGGATACGTAAGCAGTTATATCCACAAAAAAAATGCTGAACGCGCGGCTAAAAGAGTCAAAGGTGTTCAGGCCGTGGTTGATGATATCGAATTAAAACTCCCTGGTTCAGGCTATCGTACCGACTTAGAGATCACTGAGACCGCATTGAGCATGTTGCGCTATAACGCACTCATCCCGAAAGATAAAATTAAACTTGTGGTGGATAACGGCTGGATAACCCTCGATGGTGAGGTCGATTGGCAAAGTCAAAAAATTGCTGCTGAAAATGCCTTGAAGTATATGGTAGGGATAAAGGGGATTACAAATAACGTTATCGTCAAGCCTGCAATACGTGTGTCGGAAATCAAATCAAGAATACAAAGTGCGTTAACACGTAATGCCCAGCTAGACGCTAATCAAATTACGGTTAGCACGGTTGACAGCACCATTATCCTGGGTGGGTATGTACGTTCTTTAGCTGAAAAAGATCAAGCGGAAAAAGCAGCATGGTCTGCGCCTGGAGTCAGTAAGATAGAAAACAATATTGTTTGTCGCTATTTACTGAGGTAGCAGAAATGATGACAGAACAGGGAACGAAGCGATTAGGCGTATATTCTGAAATCGGAAAACTACATACCGTCATGGTCTGCACACCAGGGCTGGCACATCAACGTTTAACCCCAAGTAATTGTGACGAACTTTTATTTGATGACTTAGATTCAAGTACGAAGTGCAACGGCGGATAAGAATACTTGAGCAGGGGTAGCAAAGGCAAGCCTTTTTCTGGGTCGATTGTTTAGACGGTTCATAGCGAGATTGATTTCCTGTTGAGTGA
>JBIKXM010000193.1:0-3508 GCA_044355755.1 Burkholderiaceae bacterium
TTTTCCCTGATTTGGCTGCGACTGAAACCCAGTTTCACCATTTATTAAGAACCGTGCCTGCTCAAGGACGCATTCTGGTGAATGCTAACGCGCATAGTTTGTCGAATGTATTAGCGCGTGGCTGTTGGAGTGAAGTAGAACACTTTGCTCAAGGGGAGTGGCAGTTAGGTAAAGTCATGCCAGATGGTTTTGACGTGTATTACCAACAAATACTACAAGGGACTGTAACGACTGCTCTGATAGGAGAACATAACCGATTAAACATGTTGGCTGCAATTGCCGCAGCTCGTCACGTTGGTGTCATACCATCGGTTGCGATTGCTGCATTGAAGACATTTAATGGTGTCAAACGGCGTATGGAGCTAGTCGGAGAAGTCGCTGGCATTCGTGTATACGATGATTTTGCACATCATCCTACAGCGATTGCGACCACTCTGGATGGCTTACAAAAAACAATTGCGCAAGACAGGCATAATATGTCGTCACAGTACAGGCAGCGCATTTTGGCAGTATTAGAGCCACGTTCAAATACGATGAAGTTGGGTGTCATGAAGGCACAATTACCTGAGAGTCTAGTCGATGCAGATCTTGTATTTGCCTATGGTGCATCCAATGGTAAAGATGCATTGGGATGGGATTTAGCTGAAGCATTGCAGCCAATGGGAGATAAAGCTTATTCCTTTGATGATGTTGACCAGCTTGTCAGTGCGATCATACAAGTTGCTCAAGCGGGTGATCATATCGTGATCATGAGTAACGGTAGTTTCGCAGGTGTCCATCAGAAAATTTTGGATGCGTTACAGTTGCAGCACGCATAAATAACCGTTTTGCCAGCGTTTACTTTTGATTTTGGTTTAGTGCAATTTTGAGTCATATCTCTCTAATGAACGAGCTGAACATGTCTAACAATAAATTACTCTATCTACATGGTTTTCGTTCTTCACCGCAATCTGCGAAAGCGCGTCTATTGGCGCAACGTATGCATGAGCAAGGCTGCTCGGATGACTGGGCGTGCCCCGAATTAAACGTTGCACCAAGGACTGCGATTGCAACCGCTACAACGGTTATAGATAATTGGCTAAAGATGGGGGCATCGACTCGACAGATTACTATTGTGGGCTCGTCTTTAGGTGGATTTTATGCAACCTGGCTCGCCGAGCAATACGACTGTCGTTGCGTATTATTGAATCCAGCGATTACTCCTTGGCAGGATTTACATCGATATATAGGAGTGCAACCTTTATGGTATAGCGAGGGTAGCGTGATTGTGGAAGCACATCATATAGAAGAGTTGCTATACTTTTCTGTGCCATCGATTAGCAACCCTCAGCGCTACTTTTTGCTTGCAGCTACAGGTGATGAGATCATCGATTACCGTACCATGCTGCAACATTATCCTGATGTACGGGTAAAGTTGATTCAAGGTGGTGATCATGGCTTAAGCAATTTTTCAGAATACCTCGATGAAGTATTGGCTTTTTGCACTGATGAAATAAATATCGCGAATAAATAGCTTACCCTGTGTACATTTTGACCAATGGCATTTCAGTGTCATGGTTTATCAGAAAAGATTATGAATGAAGAAATTTTGGTCAATATGACACCGCAAGAAACCCGTGTCGCAATTGTGCAATATGGAACGTTGCAAGAGCTGCATATTGAACGTTCCTGTACGCGAGGTTTAGTCGGAAATATCTATCTTGGCAAGATTGTGCGAGTCTTGCCTGGGATGCAATCCGTTTTTATCGATATAGGCTTAGAACGGGCTGCTTTTTTACATATTGCAGATATTTGGCAGGCGCGTCATACAGGGACATCCGCCATCGAAAAAATACTATTTGAAGGGCAAACGTTGATGGTGCAAGTTGTCAAAGATCCGCTTGGTACCAAAGGAGCGCGTTTGACGACACAAATTAGCATTGCGGGACGCAATTTAGTATTTTTACCCTATGAACAGCATATCGGCATTTCACAAAAAATTACCGATAACGAGAATCGAGAACAGCTACGTCAGCGTATAGAAACAGTAATGCAGCAAGCTGGCCTGACTGGCGGATTTATCGCACGTACTTCAGCCGAGGACGCCGACGAAACCACACTGTTAAGTGACGCTATTTATTTATGCAATATGTGGCAGAGCTTGATCAAGTTGAGTAGCACGAGTGGTGCGCCAACATTATTGCATCAGGATTTATCGCTGGCACAGCGCGTAGTAAGAGATATGGCGGGAGATAGCACGCAACACATTTGGGTCGATTCGCGTGAAAATTTTATCAAACTACAGCAGTTTAGCGAACAATATATGCCTGCGATGTTACCTAAATTAAAGCACTACATTGGCGAGCGTCCGATTTTTGATTTACACAATATCGAAGAAGAGATCGAGCGTGCTTTATTACGGCGCATCGACCTAAAATCAGGCGGTTACTTAATGCTTGATCAAACCGAGGCATTAACTGTGATCGATGTGAATACCGGAGGATTTGTCGGGACACGCAATTTTAGTGACACCATATTCAAAACTAATCTAGAGGCGGCACATACGATAGCACGTCAATTACGTTTACGTAATTTAGGCGGCATCATTATCATTGATTTTATCGATATGGATAACTTAGAACATCGCGAAATTGTTCTGAATGAATTACAGCGAGCCTTGCTGAATGATCGGGTACGTTATACAGTGAGTGGTTTTTCTGCGCTTGGGTTAGTTGAAATGACACGTAAGCGTACCCGTGAGTCATTAGCAAGGATGTTGTGTGAGCCCTGCCCAACCTGCCTCGGTAGAGGAGAGGTGAAAACAGCTCGAACCATTTGCTATACGATTTTGCGTGAAATTATGCGTGAAGCTCGACAATTCCACCCTCGGGAATTTCGTATCATTGCGACGCCAGAAGTAATCGAGCTTTTTCTAGAAGAGGAAAGTCAATATTTAGCGATGCTTGGGGACTTTGTCGGCAAGCCGATTTCGTTACAAGCTGATAGCCAGTTTAGTCCGGAGCAATACGATATCGTTTTGATGTGATCGAGATTGTTGCACAGTAGAGACTGTTTTGACCTTCAAGAATTGTGCATACATGGTAAGTCTCCAACGGTAGTATCTATACAAAGAGCAGTAAATAATCCAAGCTTGCATTTTTGATTTGCATAATAGAGTGAGGCAGGACATGCAACAAGGAACAAACGCGGATTGGGTAAAGCATATTCAAAATTGGCGAAGAAGTGGGTTAAGCCAAAGCGCCTATCTATTTTGCAATCGCAACAAAACACGATTAAAAATGCTGGTCTGGGATGGCACCGGTGTTTGGTTATGCCAGCGTCGTTTACATCAAGGCACATTCGTCTGGCCGCGCGCCGAAACCCCTACCCTATGTATTACCACTGAACAATGGCAATGGTTAATTACCGGCGTTGATTGGCGACGCTTATGTGCCAAACCCGTAAGCAATTGGCATGTTTGAATAACGCAAATAATTATCGCAAAACCCCTATCCCGTATCGCTTTCAT
>JBIKXM010000194.1:0-3505 GCA_044355755.1 Burkholderiaceae bacterium
CGATAGTCCAGCCTCTCTTAATCCATTGACTTGCAAAATGTTAAAGCAGTAGTCACGTAAGATAATCAGCACCGCATTAGTTTGAGTAAAACTATCACTGGCCTTCAATTTTAAGGTTGGACTAATACTGACCGTGCCCCAAGTCTGGGCATAATTCACCGCATCAACCGCCATCAGTAAATTTGGGGTTGAGATAGCCATTTGATTGCTTGCCGAAGCAGTCAACAGTATCGCCTGCGGAATTTTTTCCCGATACAGCGTAGAGTAATTGGTAGTTAAGGTGTTACTCCCCAAACCCAATATTTGCATCACCGTTTCTGCAAAATAATTTTTTGATAGCGCTGGCATAACCGGAGCAATCGAAGCATTCAAGCGCGCTGTTATCGGGGTGGCGAATAAGGATGCGAGTACCTTGTCTAAATTTGACACATTAACGGTAGCTGTTCGCGTTTCAAATTTTCCTTCGCGTAAATCATTTGCATGCAGTAAACGATCCGAAAACTGAAAGCGTGTTATACCCATTTCGACGCCAAAAAAGGCGTTATCAGCGGCGCTATTGCTGCCCATGAGACCAGCTGAGAAATCCGCCGCTGCAGAACGATCTCGTTTGACTGAAACGGTACGTGCCTGGATTTCTGCAAAACGTAATAAACTGTCTTGGGTATAAGGGGCATTAAAATTCCGTAGGCGCTCCAGGTAATTGGCATAAACCGCGTCAAATGTATCTAAAGCTTGTTGCACATTAGTATCTGATGCTGGGTATTGATTTAATATGGCGGTCACCCCCTGATTAATCATTAAGCCTGCACTGTCTGTATTTCCCCAAGCTCGACCAATCGCGTAACGAATCCCTTTTTCGGTATAGCGTTTTGCATCGAGTCTATCTTGGGCTAGTTGATATTGCTGAAGTTGGTTTATTTTTTGCTGATATAAGGCGTTGATCACTCCGCCTTTAGATGCATATTTAGCCAAGCTAGGCAAATCTGCACTTAATTCCTCTAGGCTGTCTAAACGCTTATTTAAGCCCTCTAATGCTAATTTCGCTTGGCTTAGATAGTCCAGCACAGTTTGCCCTTCACGGGTCTTACTGGCGCTAGTAAACACTTCTTTAGCAGCACGTAAATCTTCTGGTAAAGCACCCCCTAAAGATTTTTTGTCCCATATTTTTTCTAGGACATCCCTGGCCAATGACTGACTTTGACCAACATTACCAGTAGCACTTGTTGACGCATTCTGATTGGCCAGATCTAATCGCTCTACGGTGGTCGTCGAGGCTGTATACGAAGTTACGATTTGAGTTTTAGCACCGACCTGTATTTCTGCTAGCTTTACCCCTCCTGCAGTGGCAGAAGCCAAGCCGTATGCCATACCAATACCTGCTTTATTAGCACCCGTCATCGACGTACCGGTATAGCGGGCTTTCTCCGGTAAGCCGTTTGCCGATACCGCTGCTGGTAACGAGAGGGGAACCGTCTTATCATTTCGATAGGATTGTTCTAAAAAGTAGCTTAGGTTTTGATTGTTACGATTAATCTCGAACGCTTGACTTATAAACCGTGATTGCGTACGGCGGCGGGCCTCAGCAAAAACTTTTTCGGTGGCCCAAAAAGGCATATAGGGATCCTTGGGACAACGACCCAATTTAGTGCCGATTTTGTTTTTCGCGGTTCTCACCGCAAAATAAATTTGCTGCACCATCGCACTGGTTCTCAATCGCCCACGAATAAGCCAGTTGTGTTGATTATTTGCCAAGGTCGCAAAACGCCGAGCAGCTTCGAGACTCTCACTATCACGACCAGCCTCAAAAAAATCTGTAATAAAGCTCTTTGAAAAGCTCTTACTCAATAGATTGACAGAGATCAGAGATAAAAATTTGCAATTAAAACTCAAGCCAAAATTAGCGGCATAGTTACGTAAGTAATTAATATCTGTGTCGTAATCAATGCTATAGCTTTCATTTCTGGACAGCCCTAAGCTACCCGTAACCGATGCTGCAGCCACTTTAGCCACCACACTGGCCTGCACGCCGCCTTCTACACCAACCGAACGTGAACGGCTCACTGAGGTACCGGAAGGGGCGTTATCAAGCAATACGGCTAGTGCATGATTTTTCTCGTACAGGGTATGGGCTTTCAGCATCGCTTCGGCTGATTCTGCTTTATATCGTTTAGCCACATTATCGAGCTCGACCCCAAGCAAATCGAGTTGTGCATCCATGCTCAGGTTACGAATTTGCGTTAAATCAATTGGCGTATTCTGTAGCTGAGCTCCTGCCTGAGAGCGTCTTATTTGATGTGCGACATCAAATGTTTGATCACGGATTTTTTTCACCTCACGCCAAGCCGCTAAATAGGCGGCAGATTGGGCGCGATATTGAATTTGCATCACCTCCTCTTTTTTCGTTTTAGCTCGGGCTAGGCGATATACCATTTCATCCCGCGTTACTTGTAATTCATGTAACTTTTGCGCGGCAACGCCATCTCTGACTAGGCTAGAAGAAAAAGCGAAGGTGTCTATATCAACGGCGTGCAATGGCTTTAATTGTGCAATTAATTGTGCATAATCTGGCTTACGTTTAATTTTTTTATCATCTAGCGTAAAGTGCAAATGCTGATTAGCACGCTCGCTAATCGATTGTGCCGTAGCCCGCATCGCGTACCAACGCTTCTCTAGCGCAGCGTATGCGGCTTGATTGGCACGCTGCTGTAATTCGGTAATCGTCACGATAGTTTTTTCGGCTTTGTGCTGTAGCTTTTGGGCTTGATGTTTATCATCGACGCTGGCGTCACTATCATTTAATATTTTTTGTGCATCGCGCACACAGGCACGCATTTCCAAAAGAGCACTTTGTGCCTCACGTTCGGTCTTATATGGCGAGCGCTGAAATACTTTGCTCTTAGCTGACTCAAATTTTTGATTCACTGTATTGAGTTGTAATAGCTGTTTGCGAATCTGCCTTTTGATCGAGTAGGTGTAATTCGGATTTTCCAGTGCTGCTGATAAATCGGTTTTTAATTTCCCTAATATGGTCAAGCCTTTTGCCATTTCAGGCTGATTGGCCAGCGTTTTGCGATAGGCAAAGTCTTCCTGCTGCACCTTTTGGATAGACTGACTCAGCTTATCAATCTCTTGTTTCATCTGTTCAATTTCAGCTGAGAATTCGCGCAAGCGTTGATTGACTGTCTGTTCTTTTTTCACGAAAGATTGCGCAAAAACTCGAGCACTGGCCTCACGCTGTTGTGCTGATAGCCGTTGCATCTGGGACTGTAATTTTATTAACTTCGTCTGCGTCCTGGGTGATATCTCTTTTGCGTCAATAAAATCTTGGATTAAGCCACTGTATAGGGTCGCAAAACGCCACTCAGGCTTAGAAAACAGTGTCTCATGATTATCTGTCTGCGGTTGATCTGCTACGCTAGTAGACAGACTAGCGGCTGTGCCTGTACCCCTATCTCGCGCATCAAGAAAACGCTGTTTAAAATCGGCCGATAGCTGATGAGGTTTT
>JBIKXM010000007.1:0-11668 GCA_044355755.1 Burkholderiaceae bacterium
CGCCACCATGCTGCACCAGCATGTATCAGCGCTTGAGAACTAAACGCTTTTTTTCCTTGTTGATACATTTGTTGCGCTCCAGCCAAGGCATAACGCTCTGTTTTAGTCTGCACCTCGTGCTGATCACGATAGCTGTCATGTTGTAATGGATAGCTCAACCTGCCAATTTTGCCGTGTAACACTACACTTTCATGCACCAAACTATTTGAGAACTGTGCTTGTGTACGACGAAAGAGTCTAAGCACATAGTCAGGATACCAGCCACTATAACGTACCTGTTTACCAAGAAAATAGGATTGTCTGGGCAGTAAGTAACCATCATCCTTCGGCTGTTCAAGTACAGCGGTTATTTCTGCGCGTAACTCGGCGGTGAGACTCTCGTCCGCATCAATAGACAGGACCCACGGACAAGAGGCATAAGATAACGCAAGATTTTTTTGTGCCCCAAAACCTGGCCATTGCGCATTAATAATGACCCGCGCACCAAATTGTTTGGCAATCGCTACCGTGTTATCTTGACTGCCACTATCAACAACTATGATTTCCTGTGCAATCTCTGTGACAGACTGAAGACATTGAGCAAGACTGTCTTGTTCATTCAACGTAATGATGATCACGCTGAGTAATCCTGTTGGACTCGCTATGGTTTGATTCGGTGTTAAAGCCGATGGTAGATCAGTTGATAGCATCATGGGGTATATGAAATTTATTCCGGGATAGCTGCAATATTGCATGCTTGCAAGAAATTTAGTGCTTCTGCTTGTATCCGTGTCCGCCGAAAGGGGGGCAAGCTCTGCCACAGTTGTCGTCCATAAGGCTTATCTACTAAACGGGTATCAGCGATCATCAATACGCCTCTATCGGTTTCTGAACGAATTAAACGCCCTGCACCTTGCTTTAAGGTAATCGCGGCCTGTGGCACCTGGTAAGCCTGAAACGGACTATGCCCGGCTTTAGCCAGTGCATCCAGTCGTGCCGCAAGTATGGGGTCATCCGGTGGAGAAAAAGGTAATTTATCAATTACTACTAAGGATAAAGTCTTACCTGGTACATCGACGCCCTCCCAAAAGCTCTGACTACCAACCAATACTGCATTACCTAATTGACGAAAACGCTCTAATAAACTGTGTCGACTGGCTCGCCCCTGAACTAACAGAGGAAAATCCCAGCCATGGCTCGCAAAATGTTTTTCAAGCAGTTCGGCGATACGCTGCACGGCACGTAGGGTGGTACATAAGAAAAATGCCCGTCCCTGGCTTACCTCAAGCAAAGGTAGCGCGGTAGCAACAACCTCATCCGTATAGTTTTGCGCGGCAGGTATCGGCAAACCTGTCGGCACATACAGCATGGCTTGCTGCTGATAATCATAAGGACTTTGCAAGATCAGTGACTTTTCACTATTTAAGCCTAATTGCTGGGCATAGTGATCAAATTTATTTTTTACGGCTAGGGTTGCGGAAGTAAAGATCCATGCACGCTTTGGATTATCTTCTATATGCCGCATAAAAAGAGCAGCGATCGATAACGGTGTGCGATGTAATTGCACGCTATGTAGGTAGGTTTCTAGCCACAGTATGGTTTCTTGGCTGTTTTTGTCACCGCGATTGGTTTCTACCTGAGTTGCCGTAGACCATGAAGACAGTTGTGCCAGTCTATCTTGTGCACGCCGCAAACAACTTTGCAGACCTTCACTGCGCTCGGCCTGTTGTACAAGTGTTTGCGTTAACTCGGTCAGATGACTCTCTAATATTTGTAAAGCAGAAAAAAACGGATGTGCATTAGCCAGCATCGCAAGCGGCAATTTCTGAGCCTCTTGCGGCAAGGCAAGACGACAATCTTTAGCTGCTTTTTCAACGCGCGCACATAACTCAGACCAATCGACGACATCTCGCGCCTGTGCCAAGCCCTCGACCAAAGTATCACGGCATAATTCGACGATATGTGAGGTCGAAAAGGTATCGCCAAAGAACAGCGTCGCAATTTCAGGTAATTGATGTGCCTCATCAAAAATAATGGTATTAGCTTGCGGCAGTAAGTCTGCAATACCATTGTCTTTCAATAGAATGTCGGCAAAAAACAAGTGGTGATTGACGATCACTATATCTGCCAGCTGCGCTTGACGGCGCGCCTGCATAACAAAGCATTTTTGGTAACTTGGACATTCTGCCCCGAGACAATTGTCACGAGTTGAGGTGACTTTATCCCATACGGGTGAATTTTCTGGCACCTCGGTAAATTCGCTTTTATCACCCGTTTTTGTATATTTGATAAAGCGCGTTATTGCGTGTAATGCTTTGATATCTTGACGACTGGCAAATAAACCATGCTCCTGCGCTAGCTCAAGATGGTAATGACACACATAGTTAGCTCGACCTTTCAGTAAGGATACGATTACCGGTGCATTCAACGCCTGTCGAATGGCTGGGAGATCACGCGCAAAAAGTTGATCTTGGAGCGTTTTGGTGCCCGTAGAGATGATCACTTTACCGCCATAAAGCAAAGTTGGCACCAGATAAGCAAAGGTTTTTCCTGTGCCTGTGCCCGCTTCAACGATCAGGGTATCGTGGTTTTTGATCGTGGCATAGATCGCCTGAGCCATCTGTAGTTGTGCTGTGCGTGCTCGAAACCCAGGAATCGTTTGTGCTAACAAACCTTGCGTGGTAAACCATTGAGATATCTCATCTACCGCAGGTGCATCATTTAATGTATCACTCACCCTGATTCCTGTTATGTTGCATAGGCATTAGGCTTTCAGCAGGCTCTGCGCGCTGTTTTTCGTTTTGCTTTTTGAGCTCTATGTCTCGACGATGCTGCTCTGCCTCTTGTTGCTTTTGCTGGTATTTACTTCTTTTCTGGTTACGTTCTTGTTGGATTGCCGGGCTATTTTTTTCTTGAATACGCCGTTGTGCATCTTCTAATTTTTGTTGATAAGCCGCTTTATTTTCCTGACGACGTTTGTCTTCATCAGCTTGTTGCGCTGCTTGCTCAGATAAGGCTTGCTGTTTGCGTGTAATTCGTTGCTGTGCCTCGTAGTTACGTTGCGCTTGATTATTGTTAATTTGCCGTTTACGCAGCACCGATTGTTCTTGTCGGAAACGTTCATAGACTGCATCTAAGCATGCATTCACAAAGAATTTCTGATAGCAGGCAATTTCTTCTAAACGTTGCTGGTAATTAGACCATGCGTATGCTTGCTCAATCGCCAACGCTTCTGTTTGAATCTGTTCAGGGGTTATCTCACCTGAGTTTGCTTCAGTGTGTAGTTCCGCGTGAACGGTGAATGGTAGGCTAGATATCATTACCAGCACCGCTAAGACTTTTGAACTTTGAAGTTTTAGATTAGTTATCTTCATTATTTAAATTTCAACTTTCGTCCCTAACTCGACTACACGATTCGCAGGTATTTGGAAAAAATCGGATGAACGTGAAGCGTTTTGATACATCCAGGCAAATAAACGCTCGCGCCATAAATTCATCCCCGGCAGGTTACTCGGTACCACATTGTCTCGAGTTAAAAAGAATGAAGTATCCATTAAATCAAATTGCATATTTAATTTCTGTTGGGCCAACTTTAAAACACGCGGCACATCAGGCGTTTCCTTAAATCCTATCGCTACCCGTAATGAATGGATATTACCGCCTAAGTCTTTCCAAGTAAGTCGTTCTGCATCACTGACATAAGGTACATCCCAAGTGCTGAATTTTAAAAAAACGATGCGCTCATGTAATACACGGTTGTGTTTAAGGTTATGCAACAGTGCGACAGGAACGTAATCGATATTAGCCGATAAAAATATAGCGGTTCCCTCTACTCGATGTGGTGGATGCGCTAATAAACCGCGCACGAAAGGTTCGAGCGGGATACCTTCTTTTTGGCTTCGATTACGGAGTAGTTTTCTACCTGAATACCATGTCATGAGTAATAAAAAGCTGAATCCCCCCAATAAGAGTGGGAACCATCCGCCTTCGGTAATTTTCAGCAGATTGGCCGAAAGAAAGGCTAAATCAACTATCAAGAAAGCAAAGGTAATAAGCGCAACCAACCAAGTACGCCATTTCCATACGTTATGCATGACGACTCCTGCCAAGATGGTGGTCAGCACCATGGTTGTCGTCACCGCAATCCCATAGGCAGCAGCCAGATTCTCTGATTTCTTAAAGCCCAAAACAACACAAATAACCAGTGCTAATAGCATCCAGTTAATAACCGGTATGTAAATTTGTCCGATTTCGTTGTCTGAGGTATGCCGAATATGCATACGCGGCAAAAAGCCCAATAAAATAGCTTGGCTAGTTAATGAAAAAGCCCCCGATATCACCGCTTGCGAAGCAATCACGGTTGCGAGCGTCGCCAAAAATACCATAGGCAAGCGCAAGACTTCTGGCACCATCAGGTAAAAAGGATTTTCGACCGCATGCGCTTCAGTCAATATCAGCGCACCCTGACCAAAGTAATTGAGCAGCAAGGCCGGCATAACGATGTAAAACCACCCTCGGCGAATCGCACGTGCACCAAAATGGCCCATATCCGCATAGAGAGCTTCCGCACCAGTTAGCACCAGGAAGACCGACCCTAAAACAATAAAAGCCTGAAGCGCATGTGCATGCATAAAACGATAGGCATAGATCGGATTAACCGCTACCAAAATTTCCGGTGCCGCCGTAATATGCCAAATGCCTAGTAAACCTAAGACACTGAACCAAGTAAGCATTATTGGGCCGAATAATCTGCCAACTAACTCCGTACCTTTGCTTTGTAATAAAAACAAGCCTACTAGAATCACTAATGTAATCGGCAAAATGTAATTTTCCATACTAGGCAAAGCGATGCCCAAGCCCTCCACTGCCGACAACACCGAGATCGCTGGTGTAATCACCGCATCTCCATAAAACATGCAAGCGCCAAACACACCAACCATCATTAACAATAATGCCTGTCGTGAACCACTCATCGCCGTGCGCAACGATACGGCCATTAAGGCTAAAATGCCTCCCTCGCCTTTGTTATCAGCATTCATCACAAAAAGAATGTATTTCAGAGAAACCACAATGATCACAGCCCAAAACAGCATAGACAACACCCCTAATATAGACTCGGGTGTTAAGGGAATGCCATGTTGTTGACTAAAACACTCTTTTAAAGCGTATAAGGGACTGGTGCCAATATCACCAAACACGACACCAATTGCCAAAACCATCAGACCTAATGTTTTTTTCGGCACAGGCAATGTCGTGTCAGAAGCGCTAGTAGTTGCAGAATGAATGGCTGGGGTATTCATAAATTCACATCAAGTTTTAAAGCCTATCGATTGTACGCTGATGTGCCACGACTTTTAAGAGCTTGTTTGCAATCTACGCAACGAGATTGTGGCATCGGTCAACCCTGAGGTAAAAATGCTATTTTAGAAAACACTTGCATTATATGTAACAAACCCGTTATACTCTCTCCTCTTATGACAGACGCGGGGTGGAGCAGCATGGCAGCTCGTCGGGCTCATAACCCGAAGGTCGCAGGTTCAAATCCTGCCCCCGCAACCACCGAATGTCATCACTCACGCCAACAGCTTAATCCAGCACCTAGCCTTTGGGCTTTTTTGTTTTCACGAAGAAATGCAGCCCATAATCAAGACCGTACCCGAGTTTTTTGTAGCGGGATTTACAAGCAGAACCCGCAATCAGGATGAAATTAATCCTTTGACCGCAAAAATATCGCCAACCTGGGCGCGTTTTTTTGCTAGCGGCATCACGACCAATCAAGCATTGATAAACTCGGCTAATCCAGCCGCTTATGGCGTCTACTCGGATTATGAATCGGATGTAAATGGCTTATATACGTTCACCGCAGGCGTATCGATTGACCCAACTCAAACTCTTCCACCCGACTTAACTCTAACGAAGATCACGGGTGGAAATTATCTGGTCTTTACCGCCAAAGGACTCATGCCACTCGTCCTGGTGCAAACCTGGACTTATATATGGTCATATTTTTCTGCGCACCCTGAACTCAAACGCCTTTATCAAGCAGATTTTGAGTTTTACCCTCAACCCGGTGAAGTAGAAATCTTTATTGGTATCGCTGATCATGATCAGAAAACTGACGGCTTAGATCCGAAGTAAATCTAAAAGCACATCTGAATTGCCTCGTTTTGTATATATCGGCTGTTAATCAGCTAAAGCAATTCCTTCTCGCCTTGGGTCTGCGACCCCTTGCCAAATAAAATTTTGTCTCTGCTCAAAAGAAACCGGGGCCGCAACAATAATATCCTTGGCTGCGGCATACTCTGGCGTCCGACTCGTTGGATTTAAGTCAATGCGCATAATGGCATGCAAACCACTATTCATTTCACGCACTTTCACTGAGTGTCCTCGTTGCTCCAGAGCCTTAATTAATTCAGCTGAAGCGCGTTCACTTTCAACCTCTGTGTTTTCATTACGCGAACCTATATTTGCCAGCTGGACAGCTTGCGGCAAAGTGTAGCCCCAATCTAAGGTAGCCGTAATTACCTTGGCTACATAATTAATGATATTCGGACCACCCGGCGAACCTACAATCATTTTCAAGCGACCATTTTCTAAAACAATAGTAGGTGCTATAGATGAGCGTGGACGCTTGCTTGCCTGAACACGATTAGCGATGGGTTTTCCATCACGCTCAGGAACAAAAGAAAAATCTGTTAACTGGTTATTCAACAAAAAACCATCCGGCGTCATGATGTGTGCGCCAAAAGCAGTCTCTACACTACTCGTCATTGATACAGCCTGACCGTATGCATCCACAACTGATAAATGCGTGGTCGATAGCGCTTCGTCAGGTGCTTGACTGGATAAACTAAGCGCCATACCCTCTGGAACCCCCGGTTCGGCTTTACCCATGCTTTTATCCGGGTGAATAAGCATCGAACGCTGCGCAAGATAAGCAGGGTTGAGCAAGGTTCGCCAACTTCCACCCGGCAATGGCACAAAATCGCTATCCGCAATATAGCGATCACGATCAGCGTAAGCAAGCTTACCTACCTTACTGAAATAATGCGCTTGATCGATACGCCACTGTTTTATTCGATGACTCAACGACAAAGGATGCGTACCCCCAGCAATCACGGCGGACTCTGTCGTCGATGCTAAAGATGGTCGCTGACTTATGATACCCAGCATTTGTGCAACCGCTATCCCCCCAGAAGATGGAGGAGGTACTCCGCAAACCAGCCATTGACGAAATGGCCCGCATACCACCTGACGCTCTTTAGCTTGGTAGTTTTGTAAATCGTCGAGCTGCATTAAGCCAGGATTACTCGGATGCTGCTGAATCGTAGCAACGATGTTTTTTGCAATTTTGCCACGGTAAAATGCCTCAGCTCCTTGGTTTGCTAAGAGATGCAGGGTTTTAGCTAAGGCAGGATTACGTAAGCGCATACCAGCCACTTTAGGCTTCCCCTGCTCATCATAGAAATATTGCCGAGCAATTAAATCATCATACAAGCGCGTCTCTTTAGCGAGTAAACTGGCCATGCGCGGACTGATAATAAATCCTTTTTCAGCCAACTTAATCGCTGGAGAAAATAAGCGCTTCCAGGGTAATTTGCCATGCCGTTGATGGGCTAATGCCAGCATCCGCACTAATCCCGGTACCCCTACCGACAAACCACCCACAACAGCTTGATCAAAGCTGATCGGCAAACCATCGCGCAAAAATAGGTTTTCTGTAGCGGATTGTGGTGCCGTTTCCCTACCATCATAAGCATGCATTTTCTGCCTAGATTCTTCAAACACTAACATCATGCCACCACCACCCAGTCCTGATGACTGAGGCTCAACTAATCCAAGCACAAGTTGAGCCGCAATCGCAGCATCGGTTGCACTACCCCCGATGCGCAAGATTTCCAGACCCGCTGCTGTCGCCAAAGGATTGGCTGTCACCACTACATGCCGCTTACCCCAAACAGGTGGTTTGTCCTACCATACCGTAGCAGACTCTGGCGCATCTGCCGTAGTCGCATCAGCACTGACCGACCAAAGAGACAGCGGCACAGCTAACAAAGCTATATTTAAGACTATGTGTAAAGCTGGATAGATGCGGGCAATTTTTATCATCATTCAGAAAGTTGATAACTCAGTTACTCACGATACATAGCGCTCTTGAGTAGATGTCAGCGCTAGTAACATTCTTGAGGTAATGTCTGCAACATTACCTTCCCCTGAAATTTTGCGATACTGGGGCGCACGTAAGTCGCCAGTAGCCGCCCATGAAGCGTAGTAATGAATTAAGGGTTGTGTTTGTTCAGAATAAACCTTTAGGCGCTTGCTCACAGTTTCTTCCTTATCATCCTCTCTTTGTATCAAGCTTTCACCAGTTTCATCGTCCTTCCCTGCTTCTTTAGGGGGGTTATGAGTAAGATGATAAGTGCGCCCTGAGGCCAAATGTACACGCCGTCCACTTAAACGCTCGATAATTGTGTCTACGGGGACATCAATTTCTATTACATAATCAACCGCAATATTTGCTTGTCTTAGTGATTCTGCTTGAGGCAGAGTTCGCGGAAAACCATCAAACAGATAACCTTTTCGACAGTCAGCTTGCTGTAAACGTGTTTTTACCAGGTCAATAATAATGTCATCAGGTACAAGATGACCCGCTTCCATAATTTTTTGGGCTTGCCTACCTAAGGGGCTACCTTCCTTTACTGCGGCACGCAGCATATCTCCTGTTGAGATCTGAGGGATCCCAAAATGTTGACAAAGATATTTCGCCTGAGTGCCTTTGCCTACACCAGGTGCCCCTAACAAAATTAAACGCATAACACTCCTCTTGACTTGATCAATGATAGCCATTGGTCTATCCATAGCACCAAAAACCGCCAATTATCCCAGATTTTTCAGGATGCTCCGGCGCTATAAGAAAGTACGCATCAACGGAAAATATAAAAAATTACATCAAACAAATTAATTAATCCAAATTAATATATATTGCCATCGGTATAGCTCATCTGAGGTAATTAAAAAAGTGAAATAATTGAACATACAAACTAACGTGCATATCAATATCTCAATTATTGGAGAGGCTGCGGTTAAATTACTTTCTGGCTCTCCAGCATTTATCGATGAACTACCTCAGTTGATCGGTAGCCTTTCGCTATCCTGGGAAACAACTCGGATTACCTCAAAAGAGCTACAACCCGAGGAACTGCTAATGTTGCCCGATCAACCTAAGCTGTTAATGATCGATATGGAAAATGAATATAACTATCGCGACATTAGATTAGCTCAGTCTAAAGTGTTCTCTTTTATCAAAAATCATCCCGGACTCCCTTATCTTTACGCCCCGCTCATTGCCATTTTTGAAAAGGAAGTCTCCCCTACATCAATTCATGATCTGCGCGATTTGATTGCGGACTGGGCATTAACCAACGCCTCTCCGAAAGAAATTGCCAACCGTATTATTTTTGCTCTGACGAAGAAAAATGTTATTAAAAACACGGCCCAGGAACTTGATGTCGTATTTTCTTTACCGTCAAAAACGATTTCTTTTAAAGGTGAAAGTATGCAGCTTTCACCCACCGAATATGCTCTAGCCGAAATATTTTTTAGTCGCGTGAATGAAACGATACCTTTAAATGACCTGGTGATTTTTTTCCAATCGATTGGTAGCTCAACCTCGATGAACAATATTCGTGTCGTTATTTTTCATCTGCGCATGAAACTCGCACAATTGACACAAAATAATTGGATCTTAAGTAGTATTTACCGCCGCGGTTATGTGCTCAGACGTGCACGCGGCAATAATCTTAAAACCGGCAACCCAACTAAAATCGCGCTGGAAAATTTCTAAGCGATTAGAAATGGTCTACATATACCTCACCCTATCTCATCCGGGGTGAGGCATTTATCAAGCACACATCTGCAGTAGGGCTTATACAAAACCGCCCCAGCGGCGTTATGGCTCCTTGCGGTACTAGTTTTACTGCCTTCATCGGCATGCCCTGCTAAGACAATTTTGTGTACATAAAGCGAATAGCCCGTCAGACTTAGGGTCGATTGCATAAGCATCCAATACTCTTGCAATCGAAGCACTACGGAGCCACTAACTGACTACTAATTTCTTACTACTCGTCCCAACCGTCTTCGGCAACAGCAGTTTGAGTACCCCATCCTGATATTTTGCCTCGGCGTTCACATTATCAATCTCGTGCGCCAAAGTAAAACTACGATATTGCTGACCGTAATAGAATTCACTGCGGACCACAGACTGGTCTTCCCTCTTTTCGGCTTCCATTTTTGTTTCCGCACTGATAGAAACTCTATTGCCATCAATATCGATTTTGATATCTTCTTTTTTGGCACCCGGTATTTCAGCCTTGACTGTATACGCTTGCTCTGTCTCTGTAACCTCAAGCTTGATACGCGGCTCGACCTCAACATCACGTAAAGCAGACCTCAATCGCGTGTCGCGAAAAAAATCTCCAAGTCCTCGCCATGGGTCAAAACGAGTCATTTCATGAAAAGGATCAAAGTGCATCAAATTATTCGACATAATCTTCTCCTAGCATTCAATATAATCGGCGCGCCAGCCAATCATACCGAATCGTCTTTTTTAAGTCCATGCACTCTTTTGATCCAAATCAAAAACTATCAAAAGAAAGGTAACTAATACCCTAGGCTAGCCGCACCCTGTTTAATTAGCGTGGCACTCTCACGTAGTGCCTTGCTTTCATCTTGATTCATTGGTGGCTGTAATGTGGCCTGAATACCTTTATCACCAACAATCACAGGCAAAGAAAGAGCAACATCCCTTACTCCCTCGATTTCCGGCACCACTGCGCAGGCACTGAATACTCTGCGCTCATCGTAAAGAATACAGCGACTCAAGCAAGCCAGCGCAGCACCGATGCCATAATATGTCGCGCCTTTGCCATAAATAATGCGATAGGCCGCACGACGCACACTTTGGTCTACTTGCCGTTGCAAATCTTCCGTCAATGGAAAACCATTGGCAGCGGAAAATTGTTCCAGCGGTATACCGGCAACCTCCGCACCTGACCAAATTAGCACCTCAGAGTCACCATGCTCACCCAATACATAGGCATGTATTGAATTTGGTGAAACTTTATACAACTCGCCCAACAACGCACGAAAGCGAGCGGTATCAAGTATTGTTCCGGTGCCAATCACACGCCCCGCAGGCAAACCCGCGAGCTTGGTCGTGATTTGCGTCATGATATCCAGTGGATTGGTCGCAACTAGGAGCACTGCCTCAGATGCATATTGCATAACCCTGGGTACGATATCTACAAAAATAGCGGCATTTCTTTGCAATAATTGCATGCGCGTCTCACCCGGTAACTGCCCAACACCCGCAGCTAAAATCACAAGGTCCGCACCATCTAAATCTGAAAAATCGCCACTATAAAGATGGACGGGATGGGAAAAAGGTGTTGCATGCAAAATATCCATGACATGCGCTTCAGCCAATAAACGATTTTGATCAATCAAAACCAGCTCGCTACCCACGCCTTGCAAAACAAGTGAATAGGCTGCCGTACTCCCAACATGTCCGGTACCTACAATCCCTATTTTCAATTTAGAAGTCGTCTTGAAATAAATTCATCGTAATTTAGCAAGCGTTATTTTGAGCATAGCGATGCGACAAATATTTTCAGCCGTTGCGGTCAGTATC
>JBIKXM010000195.1:0-3481 GCA_044355755.1 Burkholderiaceae bacterium
GTAAGTTATGCAACGATCTTATTCTGCACTATAAATTGGGACATCAGTCACTTGTTATAAATTTTCATGGCTAGGTTATCTCCTCTCCTCTAGTAAAGTTTTGGAGATACGGTTTTGCAGCACCTTCATGGAGCAGAAAACAAAAGATGAATCGCCAAACCCCACATAATTATGCCTACAAAAATCTCAAGATTACGCCAAGCAGACTGCGTCGCAAAAACAGGTCTCAGTAGCTGGGCACCATAACCTAAAGAAAAAAAGAAGAGAATAGAGGCTAAGATCGCGCCAGTTGCAAATGCTGTGTGTTGGCCAGGAAATTGCGTAGCAATTGAGCCAATTAAAAATACCGTATCCAAGTAAACATGCGGGTTAAGCCAAGTGATCGCCAAGCAAATAATTAAGGTAGGGAATAACGGCCGCGTTTCAGCCCGGCTTGGCAATAAAGTGCCTGGGTTGCGCCAGGCAGTCCAAAAGCTGCGGGCACCGTAGCAAATTAAGAATAAGCTACCTGCGTAACGCATCAATTGGGCGAGTCCGGGAAACTGTTGTTCTGCCAAACTAAACCCTATGATGCCACTCAGAATCAGCGTTGCATCTGAGACCGCGCAGATTAAGCATACCCAGAAAACATGCTCTTGGCGTAGCCCTTGACGTAGCACAAAAGCATTTTGTGCGCCAATTGCTAAAATTAACGACAAACTTAAACCAAAGCCTGACAAAAAAGCGTCTAAATTGAAGTGCATACAAACTCTATATAAAACTAGTTAGTGACAAAAAACACAAAAAAGCAGAGTGAAGAAACAAGAAGAGATATTTTGTTTCACCAAACCTAAAAAATGTGCTACCTTAGCTTCACCCCAGACGGAAATAATACAGTAGAATTAGCGCTGCTTCTTATCCGCCAAAAAAGTACATGATGGCAAATAGTCTTGATGTATTAGGACTATTTTGGGGAGCCAAAATTTTTTATTAACAACATAGAGGATTAGATAAAATGCGTAAAGTTATAGTCGCTTTAGTTGCTGCATTATTTACTATGAATGTTTATGCTGCTGATGAAGCAAAGCATGTTGATGATGCAATGAAACATGGCGAGCATGCAGAAAAAATGGAGAAAAAAACCAAAGTCAAGAAACATCATCACAAAAAGGAAAAAAAAGAGGGCGAAGCTAGCGCTCATGATGCTGCTAAAGAATAAATATAAAAATAGACGAGTAATTAAAGAGGCAGATTTTCTGCCTCTTATTGTTTCTACAAAAAGATAGCATCAGTCAGGGTCAGACAGGTTATACCGATAATGCGCTACAGCACATCTTTATGTTCTATTTATGGCCTTTATTAATACTTGCGATCACATGAAACCTGATAACTAAGTATTTTGAATATCATTCAGGCATGATGCATCGTCGCTAGGAAGCAGTAGAATAGCAGCTGTTAATCTATCTTTAAGAGAAATAGTATGGCTTTATTGACTATTCTGCAGTTTCCCGACCCACGACTCCATAAAGTTGCTGCCCCTGTTGAGAAAATTGACGCATCCATTCGTCAAATCGTTCAGGATATGGCCGAAACCATGTATGCCGCTGCTGGCATAGGTTTAGCCGCGACACAGGTTGATATCCATCAACGTATCATAGTGATTGATATTTCCGAAGAGCGAAACCAATTGATTACATTGATCAATCCAGAGATACTATCTAGCAGTGAAGCCAAAAAAGCATGGACAGAGGGTTGCCTGTCCGTGCCGAGCATATTTGAAATCGTCGAGCGTCCGGAGCGCATCAAAGTTCGCGCACAGAACCTTGACGGAGCATACTTTGAATTAGACGCAGATGGTTTACTTGCAGTTTGCATTCAACATGAGATAGATCATCTGGAAGGACGAGTATTTGTAGAGTACCTGTCACAGCTTAAGCAAAACCGGGTTCGGACAAAATTAAAAAAACAAGCACGCCGGACTACTGCTTAAGCCTATTTACCGCGCTATAGCAGCTGTGTTACCAATTACGCCAAGCTCGGCATTTATCGTAATGGCTTACTGAGGCATTCATATCATAAAAGCCTATTTAGATGGGAGATACCTTCGCGAATAATTTCTATTAATGACTTACTCTGTCCACTAATTCCTAATTATGCCCTTGCCAGCTTTCAAACCCTCGAAATCTTTAAGTTTAGGCGTTGAGCTAGAGCTGCAATTAATTGACCTAAATAATTTTGATTTAGCAACGGCTAGTCCGGATATGCTGGCCTTGCTTAATCGAAAAAAATTTCCTGGTCACGTCACGCCAGAGATTACACAGAGCATGATAGAAGTGGCGACTGATGTGCATAGCAATTATGCTACTTTGCTAGCACAGCTAATAGAAATGCGGGATACCCTAATACATGCCGCAGGGCAACTGAATATAGGTGTGTGTGGCGGGGGTACCCATCCGTTTCAACTATGGCCTGAACGGAAAATTTATGCGCGTCCGCGTTTTCAGCAAGTATCGGCCTTGTACGGCTATCTAGCGCAACAATTCACAATCTTTGGGCAGCATATACATATAGGTTGTGAGAACGGGGATCAGGCTTTATTTTTATTGCATGGGTTGAATCGCTATATTCCACATTTTATTGCGTTATCAGCATCTTCCCCTTTTATACAGGGTCACGACACATTATTTGATTCCTCACGCTTGAATTCAGTCTTTGCTTTTCCTTTAAGTGGGCGTGCGCCTTTTGTCTTTGTCTGGCAAGATTTTGTGCGACAGTATTTCCAAAAAATGGAATTGACAGGAATTGTCAACAGTATGAAGGATTTTTACTGGGATATCCGTCCAAAACCAGAATACGGCACGGTCGAGTTACGTGTTTGTGATACTCCCTTGTCAGTTGCGAGGGCGGCAGCACTGGCCTGTTACTTGCAGGCACTATGCGCTTACCTATTATCTAATGAGGAGCCACATCCAAGCGAAGATGATTATCTAGTATACAACTATAACCGGTTTCAGGCATGCCGTTTTGGTTTAGACGGTATCATTATTGACCCACGTACCTATCAGGCGATACCCTTACGTGACGATATTTGGGCTACATTAGACAAACTACAGCCCTACAGTGTTGCCTTGAAGTGTGATGCAGCACTCACTCATGTCAAAAAAATTCTCGAGCACGGCAGTGATGCGACTTATTTACGTCAAGTATTGACAGATTTTGGCTGCTTACAAAATGTCATCGAGTGCGCTATACAGCGATTTGGCCAGTCTCTATAATCGATCAGAATCAACATCAATAAGCTCTATACAGGAATACCACTGCTAGTGGGTTTCCGAAAATACAGCACGAGACTATTGCATAACTTACTGTTTTGCATCGTACTCGCTTCTGCTCCTACTTATTTCATAGGTCTTCGTCGCCACGTGCTAGGCGCCTTATTTTTGGGCTGCTCGCGACAATGATGCAATAGACCTAGCACGACGTGTGTAGACACATCAGCTGT
>JBIKXM010000196.1:0-3401 GCA_044355755.1 Burkholderiaceae bacterium
TCTTGATCTGTGCATTAAGCAGGAGTCAGGCAAAATTTTTCCAGTAAGACGTGACACAATTTGGGCAGCATTGTGTAGATGCACTAAAGGATAAATATACATGAGTGACAAGAAATCGATATCATTGCCTTCTATCCCAGCTAAACGTTATTTCACAATTGGAGAGGTAAGTCAGTTATGTGCCGTAAAGCCACATGTTTTGCGCTATTGGGAGCAAGAGTTTACCCAGCTTAGGCCAGTCAAACGCCGTGGTAATCGTCGCTATTATCAACGTCATGAAGTACTGTTAATCCGTAGAATTCGTCAATTACTCTATGATGAGGGCTTTACCATTCATGGGGCACGGGGTCGTTTAGATACCGGCGCAGCGGGGACAGGCACCATGTTTGAATTAGACAACGCTGAACAAATAATGCTTCCCGGGATTATCGATGACAATGGTTTGCCTGGTTTATTTGAAGAAATCAATATTCCTGATGCAGTTGAGCTTATTCAAATCCCTGATGAGGACACGGCACACAGCAGAGATAACCCGACACTGGCGCAAGTGCGAAAACAACTGGAAGAACTATTGGCGTTACTTGAGGGAAACTGATAGTTTGAGTTTATGTAAAGCCAATATATTGTAATGGTGTCGAGCTAAGGCTGGCGCTAGTTAAGCTAGTATATCCAATCAATTGAATTAGGCTCCCTCTTGTAGGCTGTCGCGCAAGGTGATGATGACACAGCCAGTCATCCCCGTGACTCTTCGACAAGCTCAGGGTGAACGTGGGGAAATTTCCCAAGAAAATTTTGCATCAGTTCGTAATAGGGGTTATAAATTAGGAACTGGTTGGCGATTCAGATGTTCACGCACATTGTCATATTCTGGAAAAATCGAGGCTACCGTATCCCAGAAACGTGCACTATGGTTCATTTCCTTAAGATGAGATAGTTCGTGGGCCACCACGTAATCAATAATGGTTGGTGAGAAATGCAAAAGACGCCAGTTTAAGCGAATGTGTCCCTCGTTATTACAGCTTCCCCAGCGTGTGGTAGCCGAAGACAGTGATAAGCGCGTATATTTAACGCCCAGTTTTTTAGCGTAATAATCTAAGCGTTCTGTAAAAAATACCAGTGCTTGTTTTTTAATCCAACTTTGTACGCGGTCTTTAATTTGTTGCGTCCCGGCGTCTTGCGGTAGACACAAGCAAAGTACGCTGCCATCTTTGCTGAGTGTTGGCGTCGCACTTTTAATATGCGTCATAGGGGAAAAATGTAAGGTGATGTTTTTGCCTAGATAAGGCAGACTGGCACCATTTTCCCAGGTTATGGGTGGGGTAATAGCACGTGCTTGTTGCTCACGCACTTCAACTAGCTTATTAAAAATCCATTTTTGCTTTTCAGTTAAGAGCGCATCAATATTTTTATATGAGGCCCACCGTGGGGCACTAACCGATAGCCCATCTTCGTTGATGGTTAAACCGATAGTGCGTCGACTACTGCGTTTAAAGCGATATGCGATGACTTGACCTGCTAAGGTGATATGGCGCACATTTTCTGGGTGGGCTGAATTTTTTGTTTTCTTATTGGAATTCTCTGTCGTTGGCTGGGCCGGATAGTCTGGATGTTCTATTGGAAGCATAGAAGTGGCCGGATGCATTTGGGAGTCAGCCCGTGCTGCTGAATCAGCCGTCGGTACTTGATTCATTGAATGATCGGGGGCCAAGGTACCCAGAGAGGAACGCTTGCTCAGTGTAGCCTGGGTTGTGTCAAACATGCTATCGAAAAGAGTGAGTTGCTGCATGGTCGATTTCAATTAGATGAGTTTTGTGAGAGAGGTCGGCTATAGCTATCTGCATCAATAATGCGCATTTCTTGCTCTATCCAGCCACTGACTTCATCGCTTAGTTGTTCAACTGTTTTATTAAGTGAGGAAATTGGCGGGCCGATGGAGACAACAATTTCCCCTGGAAATTTCGTTAACTGATTACGCGGCCAAAACCGACCGGCATTATGAGCAATCGGTAACACCCAGGACTGGGTACCGATAGCGAGGCGTGCGCCGCCCGTTTTATAGCGCTGGGTAGTACCGCTGCGTGTGCGTGTACCTTCGGGGAAGAAAATAATCCAGTCACCTAAGGCTAAATACTTTTTTCCTTGCTTGCTGATAGATAAAAAAGCACTATTTCCCTGTTTACGATTAATATGAATCATTTTTAGTTGTGCCATGGCCCAGCCAAAGAACGGGATAAACAGCAACTCACGCTTAAACACGAAGCATAAACGCTTCCCAAGCAATACCGGTAGCGCAATCGTTTCCCAGGTCGATTGATGTTTCGAGAGAACGATGGCCTGTTGGTCAGCGATAGCATGATAATTATCCCAACCAATAACGCGATAACGAATACCACATAACCATCTAACGACATATACGACGGTTTGATTCCAGCCGCAAGCCAGGCGATACCGTCCCTGTCTTTTTAACCAGGGTGCCGCAACTAGGCACATGATTGCGTATGGCGGCGTGAAAACGATCAGGAAAAGTAAGAATAAAATGGAGCGTAACTGCTGGCCCCAGTTGCGCTGCACCAGCGTCTGATCTTCATGCTGAATGTTTATTACGCTGCCGTGAGCCCCCTCCGCAACAAAATTCTCAACATCGTTACGGGGTGCCGCACCATGCTGAGAATGCTGTTCTGTCGTGGCTCGCTGGGCAGCACATTCTACTTTTGAACTGGAATCAGAATGGTTCATCATCTAATGCTTCACTTATATCGTATGGGTTAATAGCATGTGCGCAAACGCGCTCAGATCTTGATGGATAAATGTATTTTTGGGTAGTTTGCTATGTATGCTGGTCTTCTGTCCTTTGCCGGTCAGCACCAAATGTGGACTACAACCAACGCTTTCGGCTGCCTGTAGGTCACGTAGTGAGTCGCCTACCACGGGAACATTTTTGAGCGGGATATCAAAACGCTTACCAATCTGCTGTAGTAGGCCAGGTTGGGGTTTACGGCAATCACACATATCTGTATCGGCATGGGGGCAGAAAAAAACAGCATCAATAAAGCCGCCATGCTGTGCTAAGGCTTGATGCATTTTGTTATGAATCGCATTTAAGGTGGCGGCACTGAATAGCCCGCGGCTCACGCCTGATTGATTCGTCGCAACAACAATCCGATAACCTGCCTGATACAGTTGTGCGATGGCTTCTAGACTGCCAGGAATCGGAACCCATTCATCAGGCGATTTAATATAATCGTCGGAATCAAAGTTAATCACCCCATCGCGGTCTAAGATGATCAGTTTATTCGTCATAGATAAAGTATCGTTATATCAGCAGAAGCGAAATATCCGCCGTGCGGTTCATCAAATGGTGCACTTGTGACAACAAACCAATCCGATTTTGTCGTAATTTT
>JBIKXM010000197.1:0-3394 GCA_044355755.1 Burkholderiaceae bacterium
TGTACTCTGATTTCATCAAAAATTAGTGCACAGCGGCCATAGGCATAGCTATCAAGTTGCGACCATTTACCCCACGACCATAATTTTTCGATCAACCACTCATTTGGGTCGCGTCTGTATTGAACTGATTTTGATTTACTAGACGACATTTAATCCCTCCTTGCTTTGTTGTTCTTTGCCGTCTGAGCGCACAATGCATTCTTGGTCTAGTACGTCAAAAAGTCTTTGTATCCACAACGGTAAATGCTGAGTTTCATCGCGTACAACGTCGATGGTTTCCTCTGAGCGAGTTCTAATGTTGTATCGCTTGATGCGTTCTTTCCTTATTTGAGGAGCCAGTTCAGGTCGACCTAGGCGCTGCATTTTTTCTTGAGCACTCAGATATTTTTTCCCTTTTTCAAACTGATATCTATCCATCTTCATGGCATATAAAAGAACTTTGACTATAGGCAATCGGGATTGCAGTCTTTGGGTTACTTCTCCCCATGCTGTGTATGGTGCAGAAAAATGGTAAGCGCAGGCATAGCCGTTAGAACCATTTCTAAAGTGACTTAATGTGCCAGGCATAGGACACCCAGACGCTATACATCCCAGTTGGTGATTCAGTTTATTGCTCATGCTCTGCCTCTTTGATTGGGCACTTGATGGATAGCTTTTAAGACCCGCGCGGCAAAGCTAGGATAGCTTTCTCCGGGATAAGCGATTAATCCTATTTCTTTTGCTTTTAGTTCGATACCATCCGTAGATTGCCACCATGCGTTATCGATGGCTGCCTCTATTTGTGTATGATCTTGATTAAGCCTGAATTGTTTTTTGGTAATGAGTTTATGCAAATATGCTTTGATGATCTGACCTCCTTTGTCCGTTAACGGCAGCAAGTAAGGCCAAGCATGATTCATTACGCTCTCCAGGCGCTTCTGATGTTGTTTGGCTAAACGCATCAGCCAGCAAACGCATTTTGGTGTTAATCCTAAGCCAGTGAGCTTGACTAAAGGTTTGGGTAAGCGAGTGCTTGGGTCTAGCGCTGTTTTTTGTAAAACTTCTTTTTTTAAGAAATTTCTGTGACTAGGTGTTTCTTCGTTAGAAGGTGTGTTGTTTACTAGATCATTCATATGGCCGTCTCTCATTTTGCCAGACGGTTGGGTGTGAATTATTTTTTTAGCATTGAGATTCAGTAAACCGATGGCTTTTTCGGTCAGTCCGATGCGGCTCACATGAAAGCGACCATTTCTTGTATGGTGAAGTTGTGCTTCTCTGGAAATGTATCCTTTGGATGTCAGTTCTGCTAAACCGCGGTAAAGTGAAGATTCTGAATTAAGTCTTGCCTGAACACGCAATGTTTCCCGTTTTGGCCATACTTTTTGATTGAGGTTGCGTAGGGAAATGAAAGATAGAATGCCGGATAAAGCGGCTCTTGCTGTCCGTCCTAAATCCATGACGGCTGTTTTTTCAAAGCACAATAATTGTGCTTGCACTAACTCAACAGGTAAGGCAATCGGCCCGCGATGGGTCAAAACGATGCTTTGTTGCACAAAAGGCTCCTTTTTTGACAAAAAAAGCCCCAAAGTGCTTGACAGTCACACTGACAAAAACCTAATATGTGCATTCAATCCGTTTGAAGATTGGGTGTGCGACCTAGGTCAAGCACCGCAAAAGCTCAAGGTTAGCGCCTTGGGCTTTTGTTTTTTGGGGTGGGGGTTAATTATTTTCTATTGTTCATTGCTGTAAGTCTGAAATGCGCATGTAAAAATCTAGCGAATAAATATTTCTATGTCTTCTCTGAGTTCATCAGGCGAAGCATTCCAGTTATAAATACCCACTAGATTTTTTAATGTATTCGCGCGACGCTCTTCTTGTTTAAACCGAGCTGTGCTTGCCCGTACCATGCGAATATCACCACGTAAGATGAAAATCCCGAATGGTTCTTTCGAGCGATTAAGTTTATCGACTACTCGCGGAAAAGCTGTTTTCAAAGCACGGCGAGTCAACGTGGTTTTAGATGTTCTGTTTAGCTGCATACGGTTACATTGCATACGCCCGTTCCTCTAATAAGTAAATTTTTTTGTCTTACTTCAAAATCGTCTCTGCACCCTACATTGCAAAAATTGCGGCCCACTGTTTCTTCATAGCAATTTCTACAAGTATTTGTTACGGGCTGATCAGCTCGTAAATTCGCTCTGACCAATCTAAGCCCTCTACGACGTTCAGCTTCAATAAAATCGTTAGCCACATCCGCCAAATCAGCCATCGTATATTTACTTGTTTTGATTTGAGCGATGGATATGTTCAACGCGCTTTTTCCACTCAATCACGCACTGCACAATTTGATTTGAGGCCGCATCTAATACTTCAAAATCCTCTGAATCAATATCACCATCAGCATAGCGGCGAGTAAATTCATTAAACATATTGCCTTGTTGCGCTAACAGCTTGCCAACCAAATCTAATAAAGCGCTATCTGATAAATCGCCCATTTGCGGAATAGAAACGGAGACACGACCAATTAATGCAGCCATTGCATCGACAATGCGGGAGTCTCCAGTAAATGAGGTGATTGCAGCGGCTTCTGCTAAAGTTAGCTTATGTAAATCTTGTGAGGGATTTAATTTATGCTGTAAGGTATTCGAGTTTTTACCCATTCGGATAGCAAGTGCAGGAACACCGCCTTGATAACTATGGGCTACATGGTAAGCAGCATCCTCAACTGAAAGCGTTTTTTTAGCCTCCTGAAGTTTGGCGTTAGGATTCATCTATCGTCTACCTATAAAAAATTTTATACACTATTCTTATGCTGAATGCGACATTAAAAAATCAATGAGACTACAAAATCATCCGTAATGATTCTTTTTCTTATAAAATACGAAAGAGTCTTAATTCAGGACCCTTATTTTTTAAAATAAAATTATCTTATAGAATATTAACCACCTTATAAAATAATGTCAACTGTGCACTTACCCCCAACACCGGTAGTAGAAACTAAACGTAGTCAGTATTCGATTATTGTTCAGAAAAATTTAAATTTTTTGATGGAAAGGAATGGTATTGATGTACATACTTTAAGCACAGACCTAGGCTTTGCAGTCTCAACTATTAGCGTAATACGGCGTGGAATAGGCAATCCAACTCTCGCTACTTTAGAAAGTATTGCTAACTACTTCAAGGTTAGCGTATCTGATTTTGTCAGTAAGAATTTAACCGCGGGTATAGAGCCAGCGTTACACGAATTACCTCTGGTCAGCTTTAATTTATTAGATGCCTATTTACAAAAGATTTTTACGCCTTCTGACTATTATCGCGTTGAGTTAGAAGATGCCTGCTACCCCAGCGAAATGTTTGCCATCACTGTTGATCGTAATGGACTAGCGCCTTTTTGGGAAAAAGGGTCAGTCTTGAT
>JBIKXM010000198.1:0-3388 GCA_044355755.1 Burkholderiaceae bacterium
CCTTGTGGAATACTTTTGGATTACTGAAAAAGAACGCTATTCTAAACTCGGCTTCACAGTCATCATTCTTTCTACATAACGCGCAATCAAATCTATTTCAAGATTGACCTGCTGCCCGACTTTCAAGGACTGTAGCGTGGTATGTTGCAAGGTGTGTGGGATTAAATTAATAGAAACCTCACACCCCTGTCCCCGTTCTTCGCTGGCTGGGGCTGGCGGAACAGCAGTATGCCCTTGGTCTTGAATCGTATTTATAGTCAACGATACTCCATTGATAACAATCGAGCCTTTATACGCCAAATACTTTGCTAAGTTGACTGGCGCAAGTACTTTCAACAAATAAGATTCACCCACTGGGTGAAAGGCCGTAACTGTTCCCAATCCATCTATATGTCCAGTCACTAGGTGGCCGCCCAAACGATCGGATAGCTTTAATGCTTTTTCCAAATTCACTTTTCCTAGCTTATCCAGACCCTTAGTCAGCTGTAAAGATACATGCGAAACTTCTACCTCAAAATAAGGTGGACTAAGCTGCACCACTGTCATACAGGCACCTTGAATCGCGATACTGTCACCCAGAACGACATCCTCTAACTTGAGATCTCCGGCATGAATACGCAATCTGATGCCTGACATCGTGTCACCTAATGGCGTCACATTAGTAATTTCACCTATCGCTGCAATAATCCCCGTAAACATATCCACTATTCCACTTGACGCAATTGATTGGGTACCCAAGAGGCTGCATCTCGTAGGGATGCAAAACCTAATAATAGGCGCAATGATTGTCCTATCTGGGTAATATTTTTAAAGAATAAATCATGACGTTGAGTCAATGATGTTAAAGGCTGAATTTGAAACATATCGCGACCTTGCCCAAGTAAACTAGGTGCCAGATACATCAATAATTCATGGCCACAACCCGCTTCAAGCAATGCGCCATTCAGCGTAGCACCCGCCTCAACATGTAGCTCATTAATTTCATGTTCGGCCAAATAGCGCATTAATCTGTGTAAATCGACCTTGCCATCGGAGTTTGGCAACTCGATAATTTTCACACCATGATCTTGCATCCGCATTTTTTTAGCTAGACGATGCGTAGGAATATTTCCACTGGCGACCCATGTCAAACCATTGTGCAATAAGCATGCTTCTTCTGAAATATTTAAATGCGAGTCGACAATGATTTTTAATGGTTGACGTGCCGTTTCCACTGCACGTACATCCAAACGGGGGTTATCCGCCATGACTGTACCGATACCCGATAAAATCCCACAGGCGCGTGCACGCCAATGATGATTATCATCACGTGCTATTTGATCGGTAATCCATTGGCTTTCTCCGTTTTGCAAAGCGGTTTTACCATCCAAACTAGCCGCAACTTTAATGCGCACCCAGGGGGAGCGATGACGCATGCGATAAATAAACCCCAGATTCAGTTCGTATGCATCCTCTGCCAGTAAACCGCACTGCACCGTAACACCTGCTTCACGCAATGCACGCAGACCACTACCGGCAACCAATGGATTGGGATCTTCCATCGCTGCCACAATACGATTGATACCCGCAGCGATGAGCGCATGGATACAAGGTAATGTACGGCCTATATGACTACAAGGCTCGAGCGTGACATAAGCGGTGGCATTTTGCAGATTATGGCCACGCTGATGAGCATCCTTAATTGCCTGCACTTCAGCATGATCAGCGCCAACAGCCTGGGTATAGCCTTCTCCCAAAATCATGCCATCTCGTACGAATACGCAACCTACTCGGGGATTGGGATTAGACAAATAAAGCGCATTCTGAGCAAGCTCCAATGCGCGACGCATCATCATTACATCCAGGTCTGAATACATTTCATCTTTTATATCAAGCAATCCCGGACTTAGGCAAAACTCTCCTAGTGAGGTGTGCCAAAGCAGACAGTACCGCAAGCAGGCAAAACAAAGCTAGGGCGATTTTGCGTAAGTCCTAATGATTATGTTGTATCTGTGTTAGGTTTAGACAAAGCTTGTAGTTCCGCGTCAAACTCAGCCACATCTTTAAAGCTTTTATATACCGAGGCAAAACGAATATAGGCAATTTTGTCTAATGACTTTAGCTCCTGCATCACCCATTCGCCTAAAACATGACTGCTGATCTCTCGTATATGCTGACTCAGTAATTTTTCCTCAATACGAACAACAGCCTGCTCTACCTCGATTGCTGAAACCGGTCGTTTACGTAACGCTAAACGTAGCGAGTTGCGTAATTTATTACGCTCATAATCAACACGATTACCATTCTTTTTCACTACGGCCGGCATAAATAGTTCAGCGTGCTCGTAAGTTGTAAAACGCCGTTCACATGCCTCACAACGCCGGCGTCGCCTGACCGTGTCACCTTCTTCAGGTACACGGCTATCAATCACAGTAGTTTCAGAGTGCTTACAAAATGGGCATCTCATATCGATCCGCGCTTACCATAGTGATCATTTGAGCCAAAAACAATTTTCAATCATTGTTTTACTTTCCTGAATAAACTGGAAAACGACGTGTCAGTTGCACCACCTGCTCGCGTACTTTCACCAGGTTCGCGACATCCGTTGGAGCCTCCAATACATCTGCAATCAAATGTGCTACTTGAACCATTTCTGGTTCCTTAAAGCCGCGCGTCGTCATTGCCGGTGTACCAAGGCGCACACCACTGGTTATCATCGGTTTTTCTGGATCATTAGGAATCGCATTTTTATTGCATGTCATGTGCGCCTGCCATAAAGCCAATTCAGCATCTTTTCCGGTAATCTTTTTAGCACGCAAATCAACCAACATAACGTGTGATTCGGTTCTACCAGAAACAATGCGTAAATCGCGTTGACTCAATGTATTGGCCATAGTTTGCGCATTTTTAATAACCTGCACTTGATATTCACGAAAAGCTGGTTGCGCTGCCTCATGAAATGCCACTGCCTTAGCCGCAATAACGTGCATCAATGGCCCACCTTGCAGTCCAGGGAAGACCGCAGAGTTAATCAGCTTCTCGTGTTCTGCTTTCATCAAAATAATCCCACCACGCGGGCCACGTAGACTTTTATGCGTGGTACTGGTAACAAAATCAGCATAAGAAACAGGGTTTGGATAAACACCCGCAGCAATCAGCCCGGCATAATGGGCCATATCGACCAGCAAATAAGCACCCACCGCTTTGGCAATCTCTGCAAAACGTGCAAAGTCAATTTGCAAAGAATAAGCAGAAGCACCGGCAATAATTAATTTAGGACGATGTGCATGAGCCAGCCTCTCTACTGCGGCATAATCAATTTCTTCTTGTTCATTAAGACCATAGCTAACCACGTTAAACCACTTACCGCTCATATTAAGTGGCATACCATGGGTTAAATGTCCCCCTT
>JBIKXM010000199.1:0-3348 GCA_044355755.1 Burkholderiaceae bacterium
GACCTTTACTGCGGATAAATTTTCACCCCGCTCCAATAAACGTCGTAGATCACCATCCGTAAAAATACCTTGAGCTATACCTTGTGCGTCGAGGACAATGGTCATGCCCATGCGCTTTGCTGTCATTTCAAAAATCGCCTGCATCACATTGATGTCTGGCGCAACACAGGGCACCTCTTGCCCCTGCCGCATCACATCACTTACATAGGTTAGCAATTTTCTGCCTAACGCCCCACCTGGATGAGAGCGAGCAAAGTCCTCAGCACCAAAACCCCGAGCGTCTAACACGGCTACCGCTAATGCATCCCCCATGGCCAATGCCGCAGTAGTGCTTGCGGTGGGAGCTAAATTTAACGGACAAGCCTCGGCGGGTACCCCCACATCTAAATGGATATCGGCCAATTGCGCCAACCTTGACTCAGTTCTACCGGTCAATGCAATTAACTTTGCACCGGTACGCTTAATGATCGGCACAATCGCAAGTAACTCAGCCGTTTCACCTGAATTCGATAGTGCAACCAGCACATCAAAAGCTGTCACCATCCCCAAATCACCATGACTGGCTTCTGTCGGATGCACAAAAAAGGCCGGCGTCCCGGTTGATGCAAAAGTAGCGGCTAACTTACGTGCAATATGGCCTGATTTACCAACACCGGAGACCACCACCCGACCTTGACAGGCCAGTAGATAATCAACCGCCTGTGTAAAGGATTCAGAGAAAATAACATCATCGAAACGTCGTTCAAGTTCTAATAAAGCTTGTGCTTCGATATTTAAAGTTTTTTTAGCAAGAATAAGTGCTTGTTTGGCATTGAAATTCGTTATCATGTCGGCAGTATAGCAAGGGATATATATGATCAAATATCCAATTAAAACAAAAAACAATAGGTAAAAACAAACGAGACCGAAAATTAATCTAAACCCAGTCTCTTTTACAAACAGTGCAAATAGCCCTTTAGTGCTGCTTGCAAACTAAAGGGGCTACCGTGAAGTAAAAGGAATATACATGCCTTCTGGACTTGAGCTCACATTAATTCTTCTAGCTTGCGCCGTGCTGGGAGTTGTTCTTTTTCGGTCACTACACCTTCCCCCTATCCTTGGCTATCTTGCCGTAGGCGTTATCTTAGGACCTCATAGCCTTGACTGGGCAGATAACTCAGACACCACTCAACACCTCGCAGAATTTGGCGTTGTGTTCTTAATGTTCTCTATCGGACTGGAGTTTAGCCTAAACAAACTTAAAACCATGAAACGGTTGGTATTTGGGCTCGGTGCATCACAAGTTTTATTAACCATGCTGCTTGCGATTCCTTGCAGCTTAACGCTCGGTTTTCTCTTCCAACTTTCCTGGCAAGCGGCATTGGCCTTGGGAGGTGCCCTAGCCATGTCATCCACCGCTATCATTACCAAAATGCTAGCTGAACGGCTAGAGTTGGAAACTGAACATGGCCGCAACGTGATTGGCACGCTGCTGTTTCAAGATCTGGCAGTTGTGCCACTGCTCATTATTATTCCCTCATTTGGCAAAGCCCCTGCTGATTTACTCTGGACACTCACACTGGCTATGATCAAAGTGAGTGTGGCACTGGTACTCATTCTCGTAATTGGCTCTAAATTAATGAGCCGCTGGTTACATATCGTCGTTGCACGCCGCTCACAAGAGCTGTTTATGCTGAATTTGCTGTTGATTACCTTAGGCATGTCTGCATTAACTGAATATTTTGGACTGTCATTAGCTTTAGGTGCTTTTTTGGCTGGCATGCTGATCTCAGAAACACCTTATCGACACCAGGTTGAGGAAGACATCAAGCCATTTCGAGATGTATTGCTTGGCCTTTTCTTCATCACCATTGGCATGCTGCTGAACCTCCATATTGTTCTCGAACATTGGGGCATGGTTTTATTACTCTTGATTTTGCCTGTTACATTTAAATTCGTCTTGATTACTGCGCTAGCCCGGTTATTTGGCTCACACTCAGGAGTGGCTATACGCACTGGACTTGTACTCGCTCAAGCTGGGGAATTTGGCTTTGTCTTACTCAATCAAATCGATGGACTCAATCTGCTCGACCCAGCTCTCATTCAGATAGTCTTAGCGGCGATGATTCTATCTATGCTTATCGCGCCCTTTATGATCGAATATAGCGACAAAATCGTATTACGTTTTACACGCAACGAATGGCTACAGCGATCATTAATGGTCACTCGGATTGCCGCACAAAATATTCAAAATGATCAGCATGCCATCATTTGTGGATTTGGACGCTGCGGACAAATCCTTGCTCACATGCTAGAGCAAGAAAACCTTCCTTACACCGCATTAGACCTTGATCCGGACAGAGTGCGTGAAGCTAATGCAGCTGGGCAAGCAGTAGTATATGGAGACGCAACACGGCGTGATGCTTTGCTGGCTGCGGGCTTATCCCGTGCCTCCCTGATCATCATTAGCCATGCAAACTTGCATGCCGCACTCAAAACATTGCATCATATTCAAGAGCTTGCCCCGACTACGCCGGTCGTAGTACGCAGCGTAGACGATGCAGATTTAGCCATATTGCAAGCATCTGGGGCTACCGAAGTAGTACCCGAATTAATTGAAGGGAGCATGATGCTGGCATCACATGCGCTGATCCTGATGGGAATCCCGATGAGGCGTGTCATCAAACAACTACAGCAAACCCGTGACGCTCGCTACAGCATGTTACGTGGCTACTTTCATGGCACTGATGATAACGATATAGATGAAGAACACCAGATCCATCTACAAACACTACAACTCCAGGCCGGTGTCAAAGCGATTGGTATGACGATTGCTGAACTGCAATTAGAGGAATTAGGCGTAGAAGTGACCACCATTCGACGCAATGGCATTCGCACCAAGGTTGCATCAAATAGCACCTGCCTAGAAGTGAATGATATTTTAGTTTTACGTGGCACTCCTGAAGCTCTTGCTTATGCTGAAGCAAGATTGTCAGAAACATAAGCTTTACATACGCATCTGGAAAGTCCTCTGCCGGATCATAGGTCGTTATTTTTTTAATCATCTCATTCACTCCATTCCATAGCCAAACGTTTCGCGGTTTTGATGTCTTTCTCTTGTGTACCTTTATCAACACCGCAATGGAGTTCCCCTATTAGGTGGACAGATAACCGCTTCAAATTCACTTCCCCAATGAAAATAGTCTGCTTAAATTGCTTTATCTGGGCCTACTCAACGCTCGGTTTTGTTGCATAACTCAAACTTAGGTTGAAGTTATCCCCACCGATTGGCGCATTAGGCGCAAGGCACGGTGACAGGCATACCGAGATGCGTCCAGCGATTGAGAATGGCACAGCGCACATAGCTTC
>JBIKXM010000008.1:0-11087 GCA_044355755.1 Burkholderiaceae bacterium
TAGCCTTATCAATTGACAGACAGCTTAGGGCGATGGGCTTGCTTAATTATTTCACAAACCTGTGTAAAAAAGACCTGTGCATCAATTTTATGTGCGACGACGAAATGTAGAAAAGAATAAAGCGCTTAGTCGTTTTTTGTCTTGATAACTTTGCGGCCACGATAAAAACCGTTTGGGCTAACGTGGTGGCGCAAGTGAGTTTCACCGGATACAGGCTCGATAGCGAGCGGTGGCGCAGATAGGAAATCATGCGCACGGTGCATGCCACGCTTTGAGGGGGACTTTTTATTTTGTTGAACGGCCATGGTTTCATCACTCCAAAATTAAGCGCGGAATTTTAACATAAATATTTTTGCTACAACACACTGCGGATGATCAGCCATGTTTTTTGCGAAAAAAGTAAAACGGCTGACTCATCAACTATATTTCCCCTAAATAAGCCGCGCGTACTTTCGGGTCATGCAGTAATTGATCTGCTTTGCCGGCTAGGGTAATTACCCCAGAATCCATGACATAGCCGCGATGCGCGATACGGAGTGCTTGGTGCGCATTTTGCTCGACTAGCAAAATGGTGACGCCTTCTGCGGAAATGGTTTGAATGACTTCAAAAATTTTATTGACCATGATGGGCGATAAACCCATTGAGGGCTCGTCGAGTAGCAGTAATTTTGGCTTCGCCATTAAAGCACGCCCCATGGCTAGCATTTGTTGTTCGCCACCGGACATGGTGCCAGCAAGTTGCTGTGCACGTTCGGCTAAACGCGGGAAAAGACTGAAAACATGCTCAATATCGCGTTTGATAGCCTGTTCGTTATGGCGCAAATAGGCGCCCATCAGCAAGTTTTCAGTAATCGTCATGCGTGTAAAAATGCCACGTCCTTCCGGTACCATGACGAGCCCTTGCTTGACTAGCTGATGCGTGGGCGTATTCCGAATTGATTTTCCCTGATACAGGATTTCTCCATGCGAAAATTTTTGTAATCGAGTGATCGCTTTCATGGACGTGGTTTTACCTGCACCATTCGCGCCGATTAAACTGACTAATTCTCCCGCATGAATTTCTAAATTGATACCTTTCACGGCTTCAATGCCGCCATAGGCAACTTGCAGTTCTTTGATTTCTAAAATTGTTTGTGCCATCTAATGTGCTCCGGCGCCAAGGTATGCTTCGATTACAGCAGGGTTTTTTTGTACCTCTTGTGGTTTGCCTTGTGCAATCACTTTGCCATAATCGAGCACGGTCATGTTGTCACATAAGCCCATCACTAATTTGACATCATGTTCAATTAGCAAGATGGTCGTGCCATCATTTTTTATTTTTTCAAGTAATCGATGTAGATCGAGCTTTTCTGTTGCATTCATACCCGCGGCAGGCTCATCTAATGCGAGTAATTTGGGTTCGGTCGCTAAAGCGCGGGCAATTTCCAGGCGCCGTTGATGTCCGTAAGATAAATTTCGCGCGACAATTTTTGCATAATGCCCAATCCCAACGTAATCAAGTAAGGCTTGTGCATGTTCGCGCGTGGCTTTTTCTTCTGCACGGGCTTTAGCATGGCGGGTAATCGCGCCCCAGATACCCGTATGGGTACGGGTGTGACGTCCGACCATAACGTTTTCTAGTGCTGTCATTTCACCAAACAGGCGGATGTTTTGAAACGTACGCGCAATACCGGCGCGCACCACCTCATGTACCGCTGTCGGTTGGTAGGGTTGGCCATCTAAAACAAACTTACCTTGATCAGGGGTATAAAGTCCTGTGATGACGTTAAAAAAAGTAGTTTTACCGGCGCCATTGGGGCCAATCAGACCATAGATTTCCCCACGATGAATCGTTAGACCAACATCTGACAATGCTTGCAGTCCGCCAAAGCGTTTGCTGACATGCTCGATCGAAAGTAATTGTGTTTGCAGCATAAGCCTTCCTTTTACACCATTTGCCCGAGTGCTGCCGGTGCTTTTTGTACCGGGCGATCTTCTTGCCGTGGAGCCGGCCATATCCCCGCTGGACGATAGAGCATAATGGCAATCATGGCTAGACCGTAAAGCAACTGACGTACAACTTCAGCTTCGAGCAAAACTTGTCCAAATAATGCCATTTGCAGGGGCTCAATCGTGGCACGCAGAAACTCTGGTAGTACTGACAATAAGACCGCGCCCAGAATCACGCCGGGCACATGTCCCATCCCACCCAGTACCACCATCGCTAAAACGATAATAGATTCCCACAAAGTAAAGGATTCAGGCGAGACAAAACCTTGGAATGTGGCAAACATGGAGCCAGAAATGCCACCAAATGAGGCACCCATCGCGAAAGCTAATAATTTAATGTTGCGGGTGTTGATACCCATCGCACGGGCTGCTATTTCATCTTCGCGAATGGCAACCCAGGCTCTGCCAATTCTCGAGTGCTGCAAGCGCAAATTGATCAAAACAATGACTAAGGCGAGCGCCGCGAATAAATAATAGGATAAATAAACCGGGGCAATCGAGATACCCATAAAGTCGATGGGGTTTGAAAAATCGATGCCAAACAAGGACACCGGCTCAATCGCTTTAATACCTTTGGGGCCATTCGTGATATTTAAGGGTCTATCCAGATTATTCATAAAAATACGAATAATCTCACCAAAGCCAAGGGTAACAATTGCCAGATAATCACCCCGTAGTTTCAGCGTGGGAGCGCCTAACAAGATACCGAAGATAGCCGCGAGCGTGGCTGCCATCGGTAAAATAGCCCATATCGGTAAATGCAAGCCTTGCGGAAAAGCTGCCGCAAGGGTGACGAATTGCTCTGTCAGATGAGGTGATGATAGCAATGCGGTCAGATAAGCACCGACCGCATAAAAAGCGATATAACCCAGGTCTAATAAGCCGGCAAAACCAACCACGATATTTAAACCCAAGGCCAGCATCACATAGAGCAAAGCGAAGTCGAGAACACGGACCCAGTAGTTGCCACCAATCTGGTTGACTAACATGGGCGCGAGCAATACCGCTAAAGTAAACAGTAATGCACCCAGCCCAGACTTGTTACGAAAGTATTTCATTGTGCCTCCTTAAGCGCGATCCGCCAGCCGTTCACCCATGATGCCAGAGGGGCGGAATATTAATACGCAGATCAAAACAATGAAGGCAAAAACGTCCTGATAGTTTGAGCCAAAAACGCCATCGGTCAGATCGCCAATATAGCCAGCACCCAATGCCTCGATCAATCCTAGCAGAATGCCGCCTACCATGGCGCCATATAAGTTACCTATGCCACCCAGAACAGCAGCTGTAAACGCTTTCAGGCCCGGAATAAAGCCCATGTGAAAATTGGCATTGCCATAGGCCGTGGCAATCATGACACCCGCTAGGGCGGCCAATGCGGCCCCGAGGACAAAGGTCGTGGCGATCACAAAATTAGGGTTGATACCCATTAAGCTAGCAACACGGGTATTTTCAGCAGTGGCACGCATCGACCGACCTAAGCGGGTCTTTTCGACTAAAAAAACTAAGCCGAGCATCACCAGCAGTGCAACGACGATAATCGTGATTTCTTTGCCGGTGATTGTTGCATCAGTGTTAAAAATATCTATTGGTGCGCTGGGCAGTAATTGGGGAAAGGTTAAGGGGTTGCGCGACCAGAGGATCATCGCAATCGTTTGTAATAAGATAGAAACGCCGATGGCCGTAATCAAGGGCGCTAATCTGGGCGCTGAACGCAAGGGGCGATACGCTACCCTTTCAATCACTAAGCTAACGAGTGTACAAATTAGCATGGCAAAGAGAATGGCTAAGATTAAAATCAGCCACTCGGGTAGGCCCGGGAAAAAAGTTTGTAGTCCCAGAATAGCTGACAGAGCACTGAGTGCGCCTATCATCAGAACATCACCATGTGCAAAATTAATAATCCCTAAAATGCCATAAACCATGGTGTAACCCAGCGCTATTAAGGCATAAATACTACCTAATACCAGGCCATTAACAATTTGCTGGAGAAATATGTCCATTTTAAAATTCCAAAAAATAAAAACGGCACCGAAAAAATTACGGTGCCGTATCAGCACGCATCTACAGGCTATGGTTGTTACATTTTAACGATATCAAGTACCGTCTTTTTGCTGTCTACGAAATTGTATAACGTGATAGTGGCTTCTTTCATATCACCTTTTTCATCGAACACAATATTGCCTATCAAGCCTTTATAAGCCGTTTTCGGTAACGCCTCTAAAATCATTTTGGGGTCACTGGAATTAGCACGTTTCATCGCATCAACAATCACCATAATGGCGTCATAGGTGAACGGCGCATAGATTTGTACTGGAGCACCAAAACGTTCTTCAAAGCGTTTTTTAAATGTTTCACCTTGTTCCATTTTTGACAGCGCCAAGCCAGCCTCTGAGCATACGACATTATTGACGGCATCGCCAGCCAATTTAGCCATTTGTTCGGTACATATTCCATCACCGCCAATAATTTTTGCGGTTAAGCCTAACTCTTTTGCTTGTTTGGTAAATGGGCCGCCTGTTGCATCCATGCCACCATACATAATGACATCTGGTTTTTTCCCTTTGATGGTGGTCAGGATCGCTTTAAAGTCAGTCGCATTGGCTGCGGTTGCTTCATGTAATAAAACTTTTACACCGCTGGCCTTGACTGCTTTTGCAAATTCATCCGCTAATCCTTTACCGTAAGCGGTTGCATCATCAACGATAGCCACGGTTTTGGCTTTTAAGGTATGTGCAACATAGTTGGCGAGTGCCGGTCCTTGTTGGCTGTCTGTTGCGACGAGGCGGAAGGTGGTTTTAAATCCTTGCCGGGTGTAGTCAGGATTGGTTGATGAAGGAGAAATCTGGGCAATCCCGGCATCGCTGTAAATTCTAGAAGCAGGAATCGACACACCTGAATTTAAATGCCCTACGACCGCAACTACTTTTTCATCAACGAGTTTTTGTGCAACCGATGTGCCTGTTTTCGGGTCACCTCCGTCATCTTCTCCGACGAGTTGCAGTTGGATTTTTTTGCCAGCAATTTCTAATCCCTGTTGGTTGATCTCTTCAACTGCTAATCGGGCACCGTTTTCATTATCTTTACCTAAATGCGCGATGGGCCCGGTTAACGGCCCTACATGCCCAATCTTGACAATATTGATATCGCTTGGTGAAGCATCAGCTTTGGTTTCTTCTTTTTGACCACACGCAAGCAACAGTACTGCAGCCGTAAATGGCAGAAGTCGAATAAATCGCGTTTGCATTAATGTTCTCCAAAAAAATGGTGGGAAGCCTAATAGATTTTATTATTTACTGAAGCGCTGCCCGGCAGCAGCACATGCCGGCAAGCATGTAAGTGTACACAGGATTGCCAATAATGTCAGGGCCTATGCAAAACTGTGCTAGCTGGGTTATGCCTCTTCGGAGACCCTTGCACAACTTGCTGCGCCGCCCAAAGCGCAAATTTCGGTATCGGCTAGCTTTGCGTAGTGCAGTTATGCTAGAACTCAATACGGCGTTGCGTCGTGCTCGCTCCCGTGTCTGTCTCCTTGATATGTCTTGGTTACTGCGTGCTGGGCACCTAGTTTGGGGACTACTCGCGACAGTTATGTCATTGACTGAGCTGGTGGCGCAATGGTGTCTGACTTGCAAATCGAGTTCGAGTCGGCCGGGTCGGCATGCAACCGCGTCGCTTAACGACACGCCGCGGGTTGTGGTTGCTCAGGGTGGTTATACAACGGTCCCCCGATGCGCGTTCGCGTTACTGGGGTTGCAGTTTGGGTGGGGGCGCGTCAGCCTGACAATATCTGTCGCAGATTTTGTCAGGTAGACCTTGAGCGCGTTCAGAGACCTTTGGGCAAAGGAAATAAAACCTTTTCCTCTACGCCTTTAAGGATGCGTACCGATACCGCGCCCAACTCCTGGAGTCGGGTGATGACAGCCTGTGCTAAGGCCTCTGGTGCCGAAGCACCGGCGGTTACGCCAATATGTTCTAGCCCAGTGAACCACTCTGGACGGAGCTGTTCCGGCCCATCGACCATGAATGCGGGGACACCTAAACGTTCAGCGAGCTCGCGTAGGCGGTTGGAGTTAGAGCTTTTTGGGCTGCCGACAACGATGACCAGTTGTACTTGTGGTGCCATGACTTTGACTGCGTCTTGACGATTTTGTGTGGCATAGCAAATATCTTGCTTTTTAGGGCCAGCAATTTTCGGGAAACGCTGTGTCAATGCTTTAACAATTTCTTGCGTTTCATCAATTGAAAGTGTTGTTTGTGTCACATAAGCTAGTTTTTCTGGGTCTTTCACATTTAGTTTAGCGATGTCGGCAATCGTCTCAATTAAGAAAATCCCATTATCGATTTGCCCCATAGTACCTTCTACCTCTGGGTGACCAGCGTGCCCAATCATAATCACTTCATTGCCTTGCGCACGCATTTTGGCGACTTCAATGTGAACTTTAGTGACGAGTGGGCAGGTTGCATCAAATATGCGTAGCATACGTTGCTCCGCCTCTTGACGAACGGCACGTGATACGCCGTGCGCACTGAAAATGACAACGCCCCCAGCGGGCACTTCTTCTAGGTTATGGATAAAAATGACACCTTTTTTTGACAGATCGGCCACGACATAGGTGTTATGCACAATTTCATGGCGTACGTAGATTGGCGCACCAAATTTTTCTAAGGCACGCTCAACGATTTGAATCGCTCGATGCACGCCGGCACAAAATCCACGGGGTTGGGCTAACATAATCTTCATATTTATTCCTCTTTGAGGCTTATTTAAAACGTCCTAGGGCATTAGCGTGCCTGCGCCAAGCAAGCGACACAGGGCGGGACGGTTGACCTGCTTGACTGTGCGGTTGCACAAGATCTGACGCTATACAGAATTGTGCGGTTTGATTGCGCAGGCCATACGAGATCAATTTTCTTTAGCACCGTGGCTAAAGAATGGCAATAATCTGTGCTTCAAAAATAACCGTTAAACCTGCTAACGGATGATTGAAATCAAATAATACCGAATCTTCGTCTAACCTTTTTAATTGTCCTGTGGCGCGTCCACCTCCAGGTAAATCAAATGCCAACCAATCACCGACACTCACACTTTTGTTTTTATCAAAATTATTTTCAAAGGTTGTTTTATTAACATTTTGTAATAATTCAGGATGATGTGGGCCGAACGCTTGCTCTGGCAAAAGAGTCAAACAGCAATGTTGCCCTTCTGACATACCTAATAATATTTTTTCAAAAGAAGGGTGCAGTTGGTTTTCACCTAACAACAGCGTTGCAGGTTTGTCGGCAAAGGTATTAATGATGTCGTGACCGTTTTCTAAACCAATGCGGTAATGCAAGGTTAAGTGAGAATCAGCTAAGACGGTTTTTAACAAAGCAGGCATAACTTGATAGTGGTAAAGCGCGGTTGGTTATTGTACCGCCCAATTTAGTTGAGCGATGTTTTAACAAAAATGGATATATAGATGACGATTAAATCTTGGCCGATGGAGCAGCGTCCACGTGAAAAATTATTAGCGCGTGGGCCGCAAACGCTTTCCGATGCAGAATTATTGGCTGTCATTTTGCGCACCGGCACACATGGAAAAAGCGCGGTTGAATTAGGGCAAACCTTACTTAACCATAATGGCGGCGTGCATCAATTATTAGCCGCGTCGGCGAAGCAGCTGGCAGAGGTGACCGGGATTGGTGTGGCGAAACTGACACAATTACAAGCGGTGCTTGAGTTGGCACGACGTGCTTTAGCCGGTGCATTGCGCCAGCGTCAGTTATTAACTTCTGCCCAGCAGGTAAAGGATTTTCTGCGCTTATTATTGGCGCAAAAGGCACAGGAAAGCTTTTTTTGCTTATTTCTTGATACGCAGAATTATTTAATTGCGGCTGAGGAATTATTTAAGGGGACGCTGACAGAAACCGGTGTTTATCCACGTGAAATAGCACGCCAAGCGCTGCATCATAACGCCGCTTCGATCATCGTCGCCCATAACCATCCCTCTGGATGCGCTGAACCAAGTCAGGCGGATATCGCTCTAACACGTGAGTTGCAGCAAAGTATGGGCTTAATCGAGGTCAGATTATTAGACCATTTTGTGGTCGCTGAGGATGAGGTTTTTTCTTTTGCCGAAGCAAGATTGCTGTAGATATTTTTTACAATTGGTTTGAGCCCGATTTAGTATGATTACACCGCTGTATAAAAACAAGAGTAATCAAGGAGAAAAGACAATGAAATTAATAAAACGTGCGACAGCTGAATTGGTAGGAACATTTTGGCTGGTCTTTGGGGGGTGCGGTAGTGCCATACTTGCAGCTGTTGTACCAGGGGGAGGGATTGGATTAGTTGGTGTTTCGCTGGCTTTTGGACTCACTGTATTAACAATGGCTTATGCTTTAGGGCATATTTCAGGCTGTCATTTAAATCCTGCGGTTTCGATTGGTTTGGCGGTTGGTGGACGTTTTCCGAAAAAAGATGTGCCGGCCTATATTGCTGCTCAGGTGTTGGGTGCGATTTTGGCGGCGATGCTAATTCATTTTATTGCTACGGCTAATGGTGCGTCTGTATTGGAAAAGGGATTCGCAGCGAATGGATATGGTTTACATTCTCCTGGACAGTATTCTTTGGCGGCGGCGTTTATCTGTGAAGCAGTGATGACGGGCATGTTTTTAGTCATTATTATGGGGGCCACAGATAAAGGTGCGCCTAGTGGTTTTGCGCCATTGGCTATCGGCTTGGGTTTAACATTGATTCATCTAGTGAGTATTCCGATTACCAATACTTCAGTTAATCCGGCACGCAGCACCGGTCCGGCGATTGTCGCGGGGGGCTGGGCACTTGATCAATTATGGTTATTTTGGGTAGCACCGATCATTGGCGCGATCGTCGGAAGCTTGCTCTATCGTTGTTTAAGCAAAGATTCAAATTGTGCTTCGTCCCCGTGTTGTTAGTGCTGTGTCACTAGCCGCGTGAGTTGGTATGAATTGGTAAATGGCGTGCTAATACAGCACGCCATATTTCTAATTTCTCGGCAAAAGATAAACGCGCATGGGCTGGGCTGCTCGAAGGCAGTCGATAAACTGCCACCCCCAAATTTTCAACACAAGCGGCGCTACGCCAAGATAAGCCGCCATTATGTGCCACAGCTTGCAAAGAGGGTGCATACTGCTTCAGTTGTTCTAGAGGGTTTACAATACCATTCCTGATTGCACTGTCTAAGCTGCCAACACGCTGACAGGTTGCATAGACATCCCACATACCCAAACCGTAATCAAGCACGACCTGCAAGCGCTGGCTATAGGTGAGCACACATAGATCGTGATTGAGTATGGCAGAGAGTAAGGGCCAGAATTGATTACGAGGGTGGGCATAGTATTGTTGTTGTGACAGCGACTGTTGCCCAGGGAAACTACCCAGAATAAGCACTTGAGTCTGGCTATTCATGACCGGTGCCAGACCAATTAATGGTGCGTTTTTTTGTGGCTGGGTATTGCGCGGTGGGGGGGAGCAAGATGAACGCATGATCAGATTGGTTGTTAAAAACGGTCTTGATAAACCTAAAAAGTCGAGTGAGACGTACAAATGAGGTTTTACTCTATTGTTTTTTGCTGAATTTATGTAAAGCTTTTACAGAGTTAGGCAAAACGCTTCTGGCTGTACTATGTCAGTGCTGTGCCGCAGTGAAGATGGTGCTGTGTTGATGGGTACCCTTTGCAAGGGCCGTTTTGCCTAAGTTCTTTCCCAACGCGACTTTTTTTATATTGAAATATGCGCCTAATTGCCCAAGGCTCTGAGGATGAGAGCTTAATTAAATATCCATGTGATTTTCCAATAAAAATCATCGGCAAGCAGCATCCTGATTTTTGCAGTCAGCTGATTAAGCTGGTGCAGGAATATGACCCCGGCTTTAATGAGCAATGTGCCGAATTACGCGGCTCTAAAAATGGCAATTATATTGGCTTAACCGTGACTATCAGAGCGACCAGCCGTGCCCAATTAGATGCCTTATATCATGCTTTATGCCACCACCCCTTAGTCAAATTAGTTTTTTAACGTGTTCGATGTTTCTCCTGTTGTGAAGCGGCTTGGCGTGCTTGACTATCGCGCTTGTTGGCAGGCCATGCAAACCTATACCGCCGAGCGTGATGCGACTACCCCGGATCAAATTTGGTTAGTCCAGCATCCCTCGGTCTATACCTTGGGGCAAGCGGCGCAATTAACACATTTATTACGAACCGCAGAGATGCCGGTCGTCGAAGCTGTACCGGAGCATTGGCATGGTATCCCGGTGGTCAAAATCGATCGGGGTGGGCAAGTGAGTTACCATGGCCCGGGACAAGTTATTGCTTATTTATTGCTAGATTTAAAACGCCGGCAGCTTTTTGTGCGTGATTTAGTTTGTTTAATCGAGCAAGCGGTGATTGAAACCTTAGCTGAGTTTAATATTGTGGGGCAGCGCTGGTTAGGCTACCCTGGCATTTATTTATCGCACGGGCCTGATGCTCACGCTAAAATTGCAGCGTTGGGGCTAAAAATCAGCCGTGGTTGTAGTTACCATGGTGTGGCGCTGAATGTGGCGATGGATTTGCAGCCCTTTACTTGGATTAACCCTTGTGGTCAGGCTAATCTGCGCACGATCGATCTATTGAGCTTGGGCGTCAAGCAGGATTTATTTTATGTGGAGCAACGTCTGAGCCAACATCTGCTACGCCAACTGGAAATACAGCGTAGTTTATCAGTTCACAGGAAGTAATATGAGCGACTCTTTCTACGACCCTACGCGGAAACAAAAAGCAGCGGAAAAAACGGCACGTATCCCGATCAAAATTGTTCCGATGGAACAGCTAAAAAAGCCGGATTGGATTCGCGTCAAAGCGGCATCGGGTAATTCGCGCTTTTATGAAATCAAGGACATTTTACGTGCCAATAAATTAGTCACCGTATGCGAAGAAGCCAGTTGTCCGAATATCGGAGAATGTTTTGGTAAAGGTACCGCCACGTTTATGATTATGGGCGATAAATGTACGCGCCGTTGCCCCTTTTGTGATGTCGGGCATGGTCGGCCTGACCCATTAGACCCCCAAGAGCCGATTAATTTGGCGCGTACGAT
>JBIKXM010000009.1:0-11085 GCA_044355755.1 Burkholderiaceae bacterium
CTGAGCAGTAATCGGAGCATTGCAAACTCGTTTTGTTGTTGTGTCAGAACTCCAATATTACGAGTTTGCTCCTCCCTTTCAACCTCTTATTTCAAAACGTCAACAGACCCTAGCTTAGCTAACCATAGTTTATATATAAAAGCTTCCGCTTAACTCCCCTAAAAAATTTAACTTCGTTCGCGTAAATGTTTACCAGAAGGCTGTGAAGAAGGCCGATTGAAATGCGTCTGCAGTACTTCCAACCTTATAAAACTAACCCCTAATGGCTAGATCTATCGATTCAATATACTCTCAAGCTTCTGCTGTAGTTTTGTTTTTAGTTGAGCCAACCCTTCACCATTGTTGAGATATGGCACATACCGGAGATGCCGAAGATCGAAAGGAATATCTTCGTCTGATTGGGTTATGAGAATGACCTCTCTACCCAGAGTATGTGCGATTCCTATTTCATAGAAGACATTTGGGTTTCTTTTTGAGCAATCACAAATCACGATACGAGATCGATCAATAAGCGAAACGATATCTTCAATTACTGTTTGATTCTCCCAAATGTCATCCGCGCGTTGACATTGCATTCCAATAGCTAAGGCAACTTCTTGAAGTACTGCATACACGCGATCAAACTCAGAATGGAACGGCATCATTGCAGAAATAAGCATAGAATGAATCATCTCCGATTCGCTCAAATTAAATACCATGGGGCGACGTCGTCGTGGCAGGAGATGATGTAACAAAGACCGAAAGAGGTCATTAGAATTGATCGACCAGTGAGTACGTCGAAACCGCTGTTTATCAATGCCAAGCTCTAATGCAACAACTTGGAAAAGCTTATTTGGAATTGGAGGAATACTTAAATCATACCCATATTGAAGGACAATCTCTGACCCTACGATACGCGCGGAATGAATGAAACCTACTCTGGTGACTTGCTTATCTTGGTGAGATGTCTCTTCCGCGAAAATGGTGGGTAGCTTGGAAAGTGCTGTGAAATCGGGTTTACCCTTAGGGTTATACTGGTCAACAAGAGCTTGTTCAGTCCATTCAAATATACGGTTAGAAGGAAAGGTATCATGGCCTTCTTTCCAGGGGGTATCCTTGATAATTAAATTAAACACATGGCCTCCGTTGATTATTCTATGGCGAGTTATTGAGGTGGCTCCTCAAGAATGCTAGCGTGACTATACCGCACAGCCTGCGAAAAATAGATACTTCAACCAACTATCATTCCTCTATACCCACCAATATCCAACTCCAACTACCTCCCAGCAAAGCCTTATAAATACTAGAGGTGGCCTCTTGACAGTCAAGAGCCTAGCGGAGAATGGAGAGAGAAAACGGAGAATTTCGGGTCCAAAATAGGCTGAAAGAGAGAGCGAAGGTCAAGAGCCTAAACCACGTAACCCCGCCACCATTGCGGTTTGCGCGGACATAAAAAAGCCCGGAGATGAGTCCGGGCTTTGGGTGTTGGTGGAGCCGGCGGGAATCGAACCCGCGTCCGCAAATCCTCCACAGAAAGTTCTACATACTTAGTTCTATCATTTAATTTAGTCGAGACGTCGCAGATAGAACACGCTACGTTTCAACGATCCGCTAAGTTTTAGGTTTGACGGCCACGGCGTTCATCAAAGCGATCCGATATAAATGACCCCAGCGGTCTTGCGACCCTGGCCTATCGGCAAGCCAGTCTGAGGCAGCAGCCCTTAGGCTGCTTTCGCTACAGGAGCGAAGGAACTGTCGTTTGCAGTTATAGATTTCCCATTGATTTACGAGATAACGGGTCCTCGGTATGCCCTTACTGTTTTGCAATCCACGTCGAAACCAAGTCGGCCCCATGAAGAATGTGCCGCCGATTATATCGAAATTTAGACGTTTCTGCACCGTCGCGTAGGCAGTTTATTTCCCCCCTAACCATCGCACAGCATTATTAATCATGATGACTTGGAAAGGCTTGTTTTCTGCACCCAAGCAAAACTCGCTTACGCAATAGCCCAAAACCCGAGCAAATGGCTGTAATTTGCTATTATCCGGACAGTCTGGATTACCCTGTTTCACATTAATTATTTTAAAAAAGGAAAAATTATGGGATTTATTTTTCAGTCTCTCGGCAGAACCATCATCGCCGGCTTACTGCTGTTAGTGCTTATCATCTTCGCTGTATCGACTCATTACAGTATCGCGGTTAGTTTTGAACATTATTGGTTTGCCTTGTTGTTTCGTTGGTTACACGTCTTATCGGGTGTGATGTGGATTGGTCTATTGTGGTATTTTAATTTTGTACAAATCCCTTCTATGCCCAAAATCCCGGATGAGCAAAAACCTGCAGTGGGTAAAGTCATCGCGCCCACGGCTTTATTCTGGTTTCGTCACGCTGCGCTATGGACAGTTATCACCGGACTGCTGCTTGCAGGCATGAATGGCTATTTGGTGCATGCGCTGACCCTCAAAGAAGGTTGGCACTCGATAGGCATTGGCATGTGGCTCGCTTTGATCATGGCATTTAATGTCTGGTTTATTATTTGGCCCAATCAAAAGAAAGCCTTAGGTATGATTGATGTCGATGCGGAGGTGAAAGCTAAAGCCGCACGTTTAGCCATGTTAACGTCGCGCTTTAATACGATGCTTTCGATTCCGATGTTGTACTGCATGGTTGCCCAGCAAAACGGTGGGCTGTAATTAGGAACGGTGTGTACCTATCCATAGCTGTGAAGCCAAGGTACACACTCAACCCGTTGTTACATCAAGTAATTGGCAATCAGATTAATTTAGCTTTATCTGCTTCAGAAATAAAAGCATCCGCAAAGAAAGCTTGTTCAGGTAGTCGACATGTATTGATAAAGTCCTGTCTAGCCGCATCCACCATCACAGGCGCACCGCATGCATAGACTTGATAGCTGGATAAATCTGGTAAATCAGCCATCACCGCATGATGTACCAAACCAGTGCGCCCCACCCAGTTATCTTCTGGTAAAGCCTCCGAGACAACTGGAATATAGGTTAAATGCGGCATAGCCTGCTGCCATTCTTGACATAGATCGGCCATATATAAATCTTGCGGACGTCGCCCACCCCAATACAATTTAATTGGTCGTTGAATGTTTTTAAAAGCCATCGATTCGATGATGGCCTTGATTGGCGCAAAGCCTGTCCCTGAGGCTAACAGCACGATCGGTTGATCACTATCTTCACGCAAGAAAAAGTTACCCAAGGGGCCTTCAAAGCGCAAAATATCCCTCTCCTTCATCACCGGCTCGGCGTGACCAAAAAGCATATCGGTCAACATACCACCAGGTAGATGGCGTATATGTAATTCGATTGGGCCTTCGATTTCAGGGGCATTAGCAATTGAATAGCTCCGCCGTGCGCCATTACGCATTAATAAGTCGATATATTGTCCGGCCAAAAACTGTAACCGCTCAGTGGCCGGCAATTGTAATTTGACAACCATGACATCATGACTAACGCGCTGCAAATAGGCAATACGTGCCGGTAATTTTTTAATCGGAATATCCCCCGCACCAGCTACTTCACGACATTCAATTGTCATATCGGCCGTTGGGAAAGCACAGCAAAATAGCGCTTTACCAGCCGCTTGTTCAGAGGATGACAGGGCACTCGAAGCATATTTGCCTTGCGTAAACGTACCCGCCATAACAGTACCTTTACATGAACCACAGGCACCATTTTTACAACCATAAGGTAATGCAACACCTTGACGCAAAGCTGCTGTCAGGATGGTTTCATTGACCTCCACATCAAATTGGCGCCCACTGGGCTGAACAGAAACTCGGAAACTCATTTTAGAACTGAAATAGGTGGTTGGAGAAACAGTATTCGCTTACGTAACATTATCCTGGTAAGGTTTTTCAGCCGCACACAAAATCACCCAAACAGGGTTATCGCCTACCCGGACAATTACGCATTAGTCATCTTATACTGGGGATTTTGCTTTAATAAAAAACGCTCTATTGTAAAACGACTTGAGGAACAACCCATGGATGAGACTCTCTTGATTATTACGCACTGTCCAGATCAGGTCTGCGCACATAGATTGGCGCAAGATTTGGTGACACATCACTTAGCCGCTTGTGTGAACATTGGCGCACCCGTCACTTCGATTTATTTATGGCAAAACAAGCTCGAGCAATCACAAGAAATTCCATTGTTTATTAAAACGCAAAAGCAGCTCTATGCAAAAATCGAGGCATGGCTTGAGCAACATCATCCCTACGAGGTGCCAGAAATCATTGCTTTGCCGATTAGCGATGGTTTACCCGCATATTTACAGTGGATTAAGGACAGTACGCCAGAAATCGATTAGTGCGTGATGTTATACAACCATCTACCTTCTTGTACTCACAATCTCTGTGCCGGCGCCATATAGCCAACTTGCTTTGAAGCCGTCGTCGCATTAGGTCCTATAACCAAACATCATCTGTTTGGCCAGTTGATGGCGTAATGGCGGAATCAAATCGAGCGCTGTTAATGCCGTACCTAATATATGCTTAAGCGGTTGCTGTGAGGTAGAAAAAAGGCGCGGCAAGAGATCGGTAATCATCACAGTCCGCTGCCGATCAGTTAAACGAGCTTGTTTGAAATTTGTCAGTGCTTGCGCATTAAGTTGGTCATGCACAGCTGCAGCCAAACACCAAGCATCACGTAAACCAAGATTCAATCCTTGCCCAGCAACAGGATGTAGCGTTTGCGCGGCATTCCCGATGGCGACTCGCAACCCTTGCACTTGGGTCGGCGCCAAATATAAACTTAGTGGATAGCACTGCCGTTGTTCAACAGTTTGAAATACACCCATACGTTTACCAAAAGCTTGACTGAGATTCTCTAAGAAAACGGCATTAGACCAGTTAAAGCGCTGCTCAGTCGTTTTTGGCGAGCCTATCCAGATTAATGACCATGTTTGATCATTATGACTGGCTGTTAGCGGTAATAATGCCAACGGTCCTTCACTGGTAAATCTTTCCCATGCCCAGAAAGGATACGGTGCGGTACACGTTACCGTACTAATCAGTGCGGTTTGCTGATAATCACGTTGCTGATGTTTTTCTATTGTTGATGGCGTCTGTCGCGCTTGATCTTGTGCATGAGCCGGTTGTTGGTAAACATTTCCCTCGGCATGCACGACCATTTTTGCAGCTAGCGTACCAGCGTGTTGTCCAGTGATTACTAAAGATAAGGACTCATTTGCTGTTTGCGCTACATGGGTAACCTGACTCCCCCGCCACCAATTGAATCTGGAGGTGTTAGTTTGACGTTCCAATAAAGCTTTTTCCAGCGTTTGCAGTAGCGTGCGGTAAGGGATCACATATCCTAAAGCTTCATAACCGTAATCATTATGACGAATCAAGGTGCGCCCAAAAGTACCCTGTTGCGAAACATGAATAGTTTGAATAGGTGTAGCTTGCTGTGGCCAGGCAGCAATATTTTCGAGCAAGATACGACTACCATGGGAAATTGCCAAAGTGCGTATGTCTTGAATTGGTGTATCTGGCAGACGTGCATCGATCAAGGTAATATGCCAGGGGCTATCGCGTAATAGCCAAAGAGCTAAGGCAATACCTACAGGCCCGGCGCCAATGATTGCAATATCAGTATGTTGTGTAGACATCATGCTTTTCGTATCAGATAGGATGGTTATCTTTCATGCCTCGCTGCGGCCATGATCTCTTCAATTTCATTGATAGTAACCGGGATATCTCGGCTCATCAGCGCACACCCTTGTGGCGTAATCAGCGCATCATCTTCTATACGAATACCTATATTCCAGTAGCGTTCTGGCACAGTCGGATCAGGACGAACATAGATGCCTGGTTCAATCGTGACAACCATACCCGGCTGTAATTTGCGCCACGTCAACTCTTCACCATGCGTGGCTTCATCTGTCAGGCCTGGACCACGATACTGACCACAGTCATGCACATCCATACCGAGCCAATGACCAGTACGATGCATATAAAATTTTGTATACGATTTATTATTCAGGACGTCCTCTACATTACCCACTTGGTGCGTATCAAGCAAGCCGAGATCTAACATACCTTGCGCCAATACACTCACCGCCGCTTGATGTGCCCGTATAAAATGTTCACCAGGTTTAGTCATCTCGATAGCAGCTGTTTGCGCTGCGAGTACCAGTTCATATAATTCACGTTGTGCGGCACTGAATTTGCCATTGACCGGAAAGGTACGAGTGATGTCCGCAGCATAACTGTCCAGTTCACATCCCGCGTCAATCAGACACAAATCACCGGCACGTAACTCAGCATCACCTGCACGATAATGAAGTACACAACTATTTGCACCGGCAGCGACGATACTGTTATAGGCTACTGACTGGGCACCATGATTGCGAAAGGTATGTAATAGTTCCGCTTCAAGATGGTATTCACGTAGGCCTGGACGACAGGCTTGCATTGCCCGGCGATGAGCCAAAGCGGAAATATGTGCCGCGCGACGCATCGTATCAATTTCATGCGCATCCTTAAACACACGCATTTCATCTAACCAATGTTCGATGTCGTATAGGCAACTCGGCGCTTGCATACCGCTGCGTGCACGGTTGCGCACCTCGCGTAACCAGCGCCTCAACTGACCATCGATGTGCTCACTTTGCGCTAATTTAGTAAAAATAGCGGTACGGTTTTGCAATAGCTCAGGTAGCTTTTGATCTAAGCTATCAATTGCATAGGCCTGATCAAAACCAAAAGTTGTACAAGCGATCTCAGGGCCGTAGCGATAACCATCCCATATTTCACGTTCTAAATTTTTAGCTTGGCAAAATAAAATCGCTTGATCTTGCTCCGGGGCATCTGCGGCAATTAATACTAAACAGCTATTCGGCTCTGTAAATCCAGTTAAATAATAAAAGTAGCTATCATGCCGGTACGGATAATCGCTATCACGGTTCCGCATTACTTCCGGAGCACTGGTCAAATAGGCAATACTATTAGGCGATTGCCGACGCATATACTCCAGCATCTTTTGACGTCGCTGCCGGTAAACCTGGAATTCAGTGGTTGTCATATTGGGCAATCCTAATTAATAAAATTTATAAGATTTTCGCAGCATAAAGCAGCAATATTACGACTATCTTAGGCGAGATATTGGACTGTATAAGTTTTTCGTCAAGCTTGATGTTTCAATACATGATCAAGCGTATTGAGTTGCCCGGGCGTACCGATGTTATGCCACATACCACGGTAATGTTCACCGCTTACCGCATTGTGTGTCATCGCCTCATGTATCAACGGTGCTAATTTTGCTGGGCACTGCGGATCGAGCTGGATAAAACTCTGTGTGTTAAAGAGTCCAATATTGGCATAAGTAAACCGAGGCAGCTTGGTTGAAACCAACTGATTTGCGTCTAAACCAAAATCCCCTTCAGGGTGATAGTCTGGGTTATCTACTAAGACTAAATGCATCAAAGGCCGCGACTGGCTCTGCATCATCGCCGCGCGCGCGTGTAGCCGAGCAAAATCAAATTCAGTATAAATATCACCGCTGACCACAAGAAACACCCCCTCTCCTAACAAAGGTAAAGCACGCGCAATACCACCGGCAGTTTCAAGTGCCGATTGCTCAGGAGAATAATGCAACTTTGCATGCCATCGGCTGCCATCGCCAAGCATTTGCGGAAATTGATGTCCCAGCCAAGCATAGTTAATCACAATTTCATGAATACCCGCTTGCACCAGTCGTTCAATCTGCCAAACGATCAGCGGCTTGTTACCTACCGCTAGAAGTGGCTTAGGGCAGTGATCGGTTAACGGGCGCATACGCTCTCCGCGTCCTGCGGCAAGAATCATCGCTTTCATGAGCTTTTATTAAAAAGTATAGGAAATCTGTGGTGTACTACCCGCTAGATTATCCAATAAAGTTAGTAATGATTTAAATTCAGGATAACGTTGTGCAACTTGGCGAGTGTAGTTGAGTACCCTAGGCAAGTATTGCAAATAGCCATTTTTTTTATCCCGATACGAGAGTCGCGCAAAAATTCCTAATACTTTTAAATGACGTTGCAAACCCATCCACTCATAGTCTCGATAAAAGTGTGCAAAATCGTCGGCAACGGGTAAATCAACAGATCGCGCATCAGACCAATAACGTGCCAGCCAATCCAGCTGTAATGCCTCATCCCAATCAAGATAAGCATCACGCCATAATGAAACTAAGTCATAAGTAATCGGCCCATAGACGGCATCCTGAAAATCAAGAATGCCAGGCTCGCCGGATGGCATCACCATTAAATTACGACAGTGATAGTCACGATGTACATATACACAAGGTTGTGCCAGCGCATTTTCAATCAATAATTGATAGACCTGATGCAGCGCTGTTTGCTGACTGGATGATAAATCCATTTGATAATGACGAGCCACATACCATGTATCGAACAAAGATAACTCTTGGTGTAGGCGGGGAGCATCATATCGCGGTAAGGTATGCGGCTGACTACTACGCTGAATACAGATCAATGCTTGACTGGCACGTGCATACAGGTCAGGTGCTGACGCAGCCGTTAATGCCTGTTCATAAGTGATGGTACCGAGATCCGATAGTAATAAAAAACCTTGGGTAAGATTTTGTGCCAATATCTTTGGGACCTGCACACCTGCATCAGCAAATAAATGGGCCACAGTAATAAATGGTCGACAGTCTTCATGTGTGACCGGCGCATCCATCACAATTAAGCTTGGATAAGCTGGATGCATACTGCGTACACGAAAATATCGGCGAAAACTTGCATCACTTGATGCCGGTTGCAAGCTTTCAATAAGTATCTGCCAATCATTCGCTAAACTTGTCAGCCAGTCGCGTAACATCAGCATACGTTCAGAGGAATCGTGGGGTAAATTCATTCTATATAGAGGGATAAAAAATAGTTTAATCAGTGGGATTTGAGCAAAACTATCCCGACCAACAATATCGATACAACCTGTACAATCTGCGCAGCCTCGTGCCCATGCACGCGCACAGCAGCGCAGATTACACGGCCTATTTAGACTCTGCGGTATCCCGCGCAGCGATCGGCCCGCCAACCTGTAACACCAGAGAATATAGCGACACTGAGATAGTTTTGCATAAATACCGCATGAAAAACTAAAATAGTGCGTTTAATTTTAGGATAATACTGCTCCTTGGAGCCGGAGACAGAGATACCGATGTATAAATTTTGCTGTAATTTTATCTGCAAGATCAATTTGATTTTGATAAGCAGCTGGGCATTATGTTTGAACGTCAGCTATGCTGAAAACATCGACCAAACAGAAGGATTGGCTAAAGATATTCGCGCACTGGATGAGCATCGACTATTGTTTCAAGGTGATGCGGAAGTACAACGTGGTGCATTAAAGCTGCGTGCCAATCAATTGGAATACGACAAAGATACGGATATTGCCAAAGCGCAGGGCCAAGTCTGCTTGAAACGTGATGATTTAGTGGTTAAAGGTCCACAGGCTGAATTGCAAATAGATGCCAATGAGGGATATATGGACCAAGTGAGCTATCAGTTCTTATCCACCCAGGGCCGAGGTACAGCCGAAAGAATCTATTTCCGTGGGCCAGGACAATACCGTGGTGAAGACATTACCTATAGCACTTGCCGCCCAGGCCAGCCAGACTGGTTATTACGTATCAAACGATTAGATATTGACGATACGCGCAAAGTCGCGACCGGCGATACCGGCGTGATGTATTTCTTAGGGGTACCGATTGCTGCCAGCCCATATCTAAAAATCCCTTTATCCGATGAGCGCCGTTCAGGTATTTTGCCGCCTACGGTAGGGACCGGGTCTAATAGCGGGCTTGATATTACAGTGCCATACTATTTCAATATCGCACCGAATCGTGATCTGACTTTATTTCCTCGATTATTGTCGAAGCGTGGCGCACAGTTGGGCGGCAATTTTCGCTATCTAAACCCAAACTACCAAGGCAATATCCAAGCTGAATTTTTACATAACGATCGCGTTTTTAAAGGTGACCGATGGTTTTATCGCATCCAACATCAGCAGCAATTATTAGCGAATACCTATTTCTACATTGATCGAGCCAAAGTCTCAGATGACAGCTATCCAAGTGATCTAGGACGTAATCTATCTGCTGCGGTACAGCAGCAGTTTAACCAAGAGGTCGGTGTCAATTACAGTACACCTTACTGGACAGCACAAGCACGGGTACAAAAATTTCAAACCCTGTCACCCAATTCGCCTCCTTTTGATCGCCAACCTCAGATTAATGTGCGCTATCAAAATCGTGATCTGGAAGATGTACTGTTAATCGGTGAAACAGATTTTACTGAATTCCGCAAAGTTGGCGACCCCGTCACGAATAGTCAGCGTACCTATATCAAGCCAGAAATCAGCTATGTCTATCGCCGCCCCGCGTTTTTTGTTATCCCCAAAGCGAGTTTGCATGCCTCAGCTTATTCATTGAATCAAACCCCTACAGGCACAAAAACCAATCATATACAGCGCGTTGTGCCCACTCTTAGCTTGGATACCGGTCTAATTTTTGAGCGCAGCGAATCATTAATTCCCTGGTTTGGAAAGGATGTGCTACAAACGGTAGAGCCACGTTTGTTTTATGTGTACACCCCCTTTCGCGAACAATCAAATATTCCGCTGTTTGACACAGCCTCGGCAGACTTTAATTTGACACAGATTTTTTCAGAGCAACCTTTTATTGGTAATGATAGAGTTGCCGACAATAACAAACTCACAGCCGGCTTAACCTCACGCCTCTTAGAAAAAGAGAGCGGGAGCGAGCGGGCACGTTTTGTATTGGCGCAGCGCTTAGACATGCAAGGGCAGCGCGTCACCTTAACGAATACAGCGACACAGGTAGAGCGCAGTTATTCAGATGTACTCGCGGGGGTCTCGGTGCGCTTATCCTCACAAGTTGCGGTTGAGTCAGCAGTTCAATACACCATGGGTAATAAACAGTTACAGCGCTCTAGCATTGATTTATCTTGGCGGCCAGGTGCACAACGCACCATCAATTTTGGCTACCGCTATCAGCGCCCAAACGATGTACTGACTTCTCCATTACGACAATTTGTGATCTCTGGGCAAT
>JBIKXM010000200.1:0-3299 GCA_044355755.1 Burkholderiaceae bacterium
AAATGACAGGATTAAGACATCTTCATCGTATGCAGTCCAGATTTTTGCGGCATCATTTTCTGATACTGTCTTACCAATCGCACTTTGTTCGGGCAAAGGTACGGTTTTGCCATCGCGCTGCGTCAACAGCTGTGGCGGGAAAATGTGTTGTCGATAGATAGGTAATTGGCTGCGTGTAATAAAGCGTTGACCGACAGCCGACCAAGAGCCAGCTTCTTGATGTACCCCTGCACCGACTGCTACCGGCCCATTTAACACCCAATCCGGTAAAGGTGCTGAACTTAAAGTTAAGCCAGCTTGAATATCAGCTTGTAGCCATTGTGCTACTTGCTGCCAACCGGCGGCTTGCCATTCCTCAAATGGCCCTCTTTCCCAGCCAAAGCCCCAGCGTAGCGCCAAATCAAGATCGCGTGCATTGTCAGCAATATCACCCAGATGAACCGCGACATAGTGAAATAAATCACGGAATATAGCCCATAGAAATTTTGCTTGTGGGTGATCGGTTTCACGTAATAATTTCAAACGTTCATTTAATGGTCGCTTCAGAATACGGGTAATCAATGCATCAGCTTGTGCCTCACTCGCAATATAAGTGCCGCTATTTGGGTCAAGTACTTGGATTTGCTTGCCGGATTTACGATAAAAACCGGTGCCTGTTTTTTGTCCCAAAGCCCCTTGTTTAATGAGTTGTGCTAGCACCTCAGGAATTTGATAAGCATGATGGAAAGGGTCATCGCTTAATTCGTGCTGCATCGTATTGATGACATTCGCCAGTACATCCAAGCCAACGACATCTGCGGTGCGAAAGGTAGCTGATTTTGCACGGCCTAGACGCTTTCCAGTTAAATCATCAACCAGGTCATACGGTAAACCTTGTTTCTGTGCGTGGATAAAAACAGCGAGCATTGCAAATACACCGACCCGATTGGCAATAAAGTTGGGCGTATCCTTAGCTCGAATGACCCCTTTGCCTAAGGTCTGAGTCATAAAAGTTTCTAAGGCATTAAGTAAGCTTGGGCTTGTTTCTGCAAGCGGTACCAATTCCAATAAATGCATATACCGTGGTGGATTAAAAAAATGAACGCCGCAAAATCGTTCTTTCACTTCTGCATCCAGTTGATTCGCTAGACTGCGAATCGACAGTCCTGAAGTATTGCTAGCCAAAATAGTTTGCGCGGACAGATAAGGGATAATTTTTTGATACAGCGCTTGTTTCCAATCCAAACGCTCGGCAATTGCTTCAATCACTAAATCACAGTCGCGTAATAATTCAAGATCGTCCTCGTAATTCGCTGTTTGGATGCAGTGCGCATCGCCGTTGAGCCCGAGTGGTGCTGGGTTTTGCTTGGCTAATTTAGCAATCGCTTGTTGTGCAATCTGATTCTTTTTTCCATCTGCGCTAGGTAAATCAAATAGCACCACCGGCACACGTGCATTGATAAGATGCGCAGCAATTTGCGCACCCATGACCCCGGCACCAAGCACGGCTACTTTGCGAATACGAATAGTGGACATTGTTGTACTTTCATTAATGCATGCGGTAGGTATTAAATGTGGTAACTTGGATTCACTGCTGGTGTTACTGGTTGTCCCTGCATTACATATTGCTTGCGTCATATTGTGGTCTCCTATAAACGCTTATTTTTAGAATAGCTCAACATCTAAAGCCATTAATGGCTCACTACCTGTTTGCATAGCAGCAATGTGATAAGCCGTTTCAGGCAATAATTTTTTGAAATAAAACCGTGCTGTTATTAATTTTGCCTGATAGAAAGGATCATTCGGGTGCTTGAGTGCGACACTTGCCATACGCGCCCAGAAATAGGCAAATACAAGATGTCCGATGATTCGCATATAGTGCGTCGCTGCCGCACCGACTTCTTCATGATTTGCCATGGCCTTCATGCCAATATCAGTGGTTATTTTTTTGAGTTTTTCGCCAAGAGCAATCAGCGGATCGATAAATTCTTGCATCGCCACATGAACACCTTCCTCGTCGACAAAGTGGCTGACTAATTTGCCGAATTTTCTTAGCTTACTGCCCATGTCGCCAAGCACTTTTCGCCCGAGTAAATCTAATGCTTGAATAGTATTGGTGCCTTCATAGATCATATTAATGCGTGCATCGCGAACGTACTGCTCCATGCCGTACTCTTTAATGTAGCCATGTCCACCAAATACTTGCAAGGCTTCATTGACAGCAGTGAATGCGTTATCTGTCAGAAACGCTTTGGCGATCGGTGTCATCAATGACACCATATCAGCGGCTTCTTGGCGTACCGCCGGATCAGGATGGCTATATTCGATATCAATTTGTAATGCCAGCCAAAATGTAAAGGCGCGTCCACCTTCAGCCCAGGCTTTCTGTGTCAATAGCATGCGCCGGACATCCGGATGCACAATGATAGGGTCAGCTGCTTTTTCAGGCGCTTTCGCACCACTGAGGCTGCGCATCTGTAGCCGATCACGTGCATAAGCTAAGGAGTTTTGATAGGCTACTTCGGTTAATCCCAAACCCTGCATGCCCACACCAAGCCGTGCTGCATTCATCATCAAAAACATTAAATGCAATCCGCTATGTGGCTTGCCCACTAACCAACCCTGAGCCGCATCAAAATGTAAGGTACAGGTCGCGTTACCATGAATACCCATTTTGTGTTCTATCGCGCCACAGTGAACGCGATTGCGTTCACCTGGTTGATTTTGTTGATTAGGTAAAAACTTAGGGACGATAAATAATGAAATACCTTTGGTTCCTGCTGGCGCATCAGGTAAGCGTGCTAATACAAGGTGTACTATGTTTTCAGCTAGATCGTGTTCACCACTCGAAATAAAAATTTTGCTACCACTAATTTCATAGCTGCCATCGGCACGTGGTTCAGCGCGTGTGCGTAATAAACCTAGATCAGTGCCGCAATGTGCTTCGGTTAAACACATTGTTCCGGTCCATGTTCCACTGACCAAGTGGGGTAGATAAGTTGCTTGCTGCTCTGGCGTGCCATAAGCATGTAAACATTGATAAGCGCCATGAGATAGACCTGGGTACATGGTCCAGGACTGATTGGCTGAATTCAGCATTTCATAAAATGCATTATTTAGCAAAAGCGGCAACCCTTGCCCGCCGTATTTGGGGTCACATGCTAGAGCAGGCCAACCTGCCTCAATATATTGCTGATAAGCCTGTTTAAAACCTTTGGGTGTGGTGACCGTGCCTGGTTCGTGATATGTGCAGCCTTCGTGATCGCCTACTTGGTTTAGCGGAAAAATAATTTCGGTTGCAAACTTACCGCCTTCTTCTA
>JBIKXM010000201.1:0-3292 GCA_044355755.1 Burkholderiaceae bacterium
TGACGGCACCAGTCATTCAAACGCCAAGCGAAAAAATACCGATGACCGCACCGGTGATTCAGCAAGCTAATAACGATACATGGAAGATTAGATTTATCATGCCACAAGGCTATACCTTGACTACCTTGCCCGTACCTAAAAACGATGCTGTTAAATTAAAACAAATCGCAGAAAAGCGTTTTGTCGTGATTCGATTCTCCGGTTTACCTGATCATGAAAAATTACAGCAGCATCAGCAAACACTATCCGCTTTCATTCAAGAAAAACGTCTAAAAGCCTCTCCTGTTGCGACTTACGCTTTCTATAACCCACCATGGACATTACCTTTCTTACGTCGCAATGAAGTCATGTTTGAAGTAGCAAAATAGTTAAAAAATCTAGGCAACACCTATTTATCAGGTATTACCTAGTTTCTCTTCCTGTGCCAGTCGATCTGTTGTGGCGAGGCTGTAGTTGGGACACTATAAACTGAGTAAATTATTCGCTGGACTCACGCACAGACCTACTGTGCAGCCAAAATACTGCTTTGCATGGCACTGCCGTGTCCTCTCTTGTCGCTGTATTCCATGCGCCGTGTTTTCTGGCTGCTCGTGACGGTTGCGCCAAGGTCTTCGCACGAGCGATGCTACCCCTGAGCTGACAAGTTGAAGGAGTAATCGGCAAATAATTTTGCACAAGACACAAAGCGGCTTTTTAAGGTAATTTCATACTTATAACGTATTCTCTGCCATATTTTGCAGCGTTCTCGCTGCTTGTCTGCAAATGGCTTGTTGTTTTTCCAGTGGAAACTTATCCCAGGTTGAAAATACATAATACATACGCGGATTGCTCCGCAGTTTATCTTGATGTCGCGCGACAAAATCCCAATACAGCGCATTAAAAGGACATGCTGTGTCACCGGTTGTATCATTTGGGCTATAGCTGCATTGCGCACAATAATTACTCATGCGCTGAATATATTTACCACTGGCAGCGTAAGGTTTACTGGCGACAATACCGCCATCACCGAATAGCGCCATCCCCAGCGTATTGGGCATTTCCACCCATTCATAAGCGTCCGAATAAACAGCGAGATACCACTGTTGTACCTGTTGCACATCTAACCCAGCCAGTAGCGCAAAATTACCGGTAATCATCAGACGTTGGATATGGTGCGAGTAAGCGTGATCACGTGTGTGTCTGACCGCCTCGGCAACGCAGTACATCTTTGTATTTGCCGTCCAATAAAACTCAGGCAATGGACGCTCAGCGTTGAGAGCATTCAGCGCCGCATAGTCTGGCATCTGATACCAGTAAATGCCACGTATATATTCGCGCCACCCCAAGATCTGGCGAATAAACCCTTCCACCGCATTCAGCGGTGCGAGACCTAATCGGTAGGCAGCTTCCGCTTGCTGGCAAATTTCAAGTGGCAAGAGGAGTCCGGCATTGAGGTAACTGGAAATAAGCGAGTGATAAAGATACGGTTCCCCTGCCAGCATGGCATCCTGATAGTCACCAAAATTCGGCAGTAAAAACCGCATAAAATGTTCCAGCTCAAGCAGTGCTTGTGTGCGTGTAACCGCATAGTGAAAAGGCTCCAGCACCCCAAAATGATGACTGAAACGGTCTTTCACCAATGCTAAGACTTCCTGTGTAATCGTCGATTTTTTATGGCTGATGCGTACTGGCGATGTCATCCCAGCTTTCGGCGGCTTGCGGTTTTCTTTATCAAAATTCCATGCGCCACCGGTTGGTTGATGATTCGCTTCTAGCAGAATCCCATATTTTTTGCGCATATCCCGATAAAAAAATTCCATCCGCAGTTGTTTTTTACCTTTGGCCCACACCGCAAAATCATCACGACTGATCAAAAAGCGCGTATCCGGCAAAATTTCAACCGGTATACCGAGCGTGGTTTTCCATAAACACATCATCTCCCAGACTCGGTATTCGCCAGGCTCAGTCAGAATTAAATGAGACGGCTGTAGCGCTTGCACCGCACGTTGTACCTCGTCCGTAAAATTACCCGTATTATGCGTATCATCCAATTTGATATAGCGCACCCGAACCCCTTCAGATTCAAGGCTCTGAGCAAAATGGCGCATGGCTGCAAACAAAAATGCGATTTTTTTCGGGTGATGTGGCACATACGTCGCCTCTTCCATCACTTCGCAAAACATGACGGTGTCAGTTAACTTATTTAGCCCTTGCAGCGAAGCCAGGCTGGCGGATAACTGATCCGCCAAAATTAAACGCAAAGCGGACATTAGCTTACCTCTTGGAATTGTGCATACACTCACAGGGATAGATTGCGTATTATTCTGGCAAATAACTTTGCCAAAACTTAAGGTCTATGGTTTGCACGTGCTGACGCATCATTTTTCTATAGGACTTACGCAAAACCGCCCCAGCGGCGTTATGCCTCCTTGCCGTACTAGTTTGTACTGTCTTCGTCGGCATGCCTTGCTGGAACAATTTTGCGTAAGTCCTATTCTAGTCTTATATCATCGCCAATAATCAGGCTTTCATTTTTGGACGAACACGTGACAAGCCACCATCGACGGCGAGCACTTGCCCAGTAATCCAATCGTTCGCCGGATCAAGTAAAAACACAATTGCACGAGCGACATCTTCCGCTTTACCCAAGCGCCCCAGTGCATGCATGCTTGCTGAGATTTTACGAGCGCTTTCATTACTCACTAATGCCGCAGTCAATGGCGTTTCCGTAAGACCAGGAGCAACCGCATTCACACGCAAATTTTGTCCGGCGTAAGTCGCTGCGGCTGATAACGTCAATCCCAGAATACCCGCTTTTGCAGCGGCAATCGCCTCATGATTCGCAAACCCTTCAGTGGCGGCTGCGGAAGACAACAGCACAACCGAACCACCTTTGCTCATGTTTTTTCCAGCCGCACGTACAGTTGCAAATGCAGTTGTCAGAGAGGCATCAATCACGCTTTGATATTGTTGCTTGGTTGTCAGATGCGCCGATTTAAGCAGCAAAGAACCACTGCAATTTACCACCCCATCTACCGCACCAGCCTGTTTAAATACAGCATCGACTGCATCAAAGTCGGTTGCGTCAAGTATCGCATCTGGCTTGATTTTTGAGTCATCACGTGCGGTAGTAAAGACACTATGCCCAGCTTCTTGCAGCAGAGCAACCGTTGACTGGCCAATACCACTACTGGCGGCGATAACTAAAAAATGTGACATCGGTGTTATTCCTTTTCTTGGTGCTGCCTTCAATCGATTGATTTGCTAAGATTGGATATTTTGAAATTATGGCAATTATAGAAGTTGCGTGTCG
>JBIKXM010000202.1:0-3287 GCA_044355755.1 Burkholderiaceae bacterium
AAAAAAAAATAAGGAGGAATTAAAACGTCATCAAGAATTATTGCTGCGCGAACAAGAGGCTAGACGTATTGCTATAGAAGCACAAGAAGCAAAAAATGTATTTATGGCCTCAGTAAGTCATGAAATAAGATCACCTCTACAAAGCATACTGACTAATATTGAAGTGCTTGAGTCAGAATTAGATCAGGATACTCATTGTGAAAAATTTATAGTGCGTATTCGCTCTTCTACTAATCACCTAATAGCTCAAATTAATGATTTATTGGATAACGCTCAGATAAGTGATGGCAAGTTAAAACTTCATATGAGTGAAGTTGATTTTGCCGAGATTGTGAATGATGTTTGTAATGCTCATGCTGTTGCAATTGAGAGAAAGAATATACATCTAATTATTGATATAAAAAATTCGGTTCCAATTGTTTCTGATGGGAATAGATTAAGGCAAATCGTGTGGAATCTTATTTCTAATAGTGTGAGATATACAGATTCCGGCTCTATTTCTGTTGGTTGCAATCTACAGGAACAGACCGATGGTCAGACTTATTTACAATTTTCAGTTAAAGATACAGGCATAGGTATTCCGGATGAATTTATCAGTATTCTTTTTCATCGTTTCACTCAAATTCCAAATCGACGCAAAGGTGGATCTGGATTAGGTTTGGCGATCACTAAGGGTCTCGTCGATTTGTTCGGAGGGAAAATAGATGTTTCCAGCCAATTAGATGTCGGTACGAAATTTATAGTTAATATACCAGTTGATAAAGTTACAAACTTTAAAGATAGACATCACATATCAAAAAATAAAATTTTATTGGTCGAAGATGATGAAGCCGTAAGTGAGAGTTTTGCTTATACACTTAGAACAACAGGATATGAAGTAACTCAAGTTGCATCAGTCAAAGATGCAACAAAAATGCTTAAAGAGATTAGCTATTCGGTAGTCGTTTTAGATATGCAATTGGAAGATGGTGATGGTTTAGATGTAGTAGAAATTATTAATTCCGGACCAAATTCTAAAACACCAGTCATTGCTGCTACAGCCAATTCTCACTATTTAAAGGATACACGAGCAAACAGACTTGCAATGAAACTTATAAAGCCAATTCAGCAAACAGTACTTAAAGATGCCCTTGCTTCGGTACTGAAGTGATGTGACTTAAAAGTATCAATGAGGTGAGATAAAAAGTGCATTCCACTATTTAAAGAAAATAAATTTAAGCCAGCGTTTTTTGTAAGATAGGCTAAACTTTTTTTAGAATGAATACTGATGTGCCCATTTCTTGGCGCAATATACCAATCGTTGATACTTGCGTCACATCCTAGTAGCTTAGTGCTTAAAATAATTTTTGCTGTTTGATTAGGTTTTAGCAAGGACTGCAAATTTTTTACCCATTCGTGCTGTTTGTAATGCGGCACGTGTTCAATGACTTCAAAAGAGGTAATCAGATCATAGAATTTTGTAAGTGTAAAAAAGTTCCTATCGTGAAAATAATCAAATGATGTGGCTTTGATTCCCATATTGTTTAATGCTTTTGTAAAAATTCCATTTCCGCCACCGAAATCTAGTACAGATAAATTTTCAAACTCGTTGGAGAAAAGCGCGGAGACCATATTTGCATTTCGGTGCGGACGTTCTTTTATAAATATGGGGTCGCTAAGAATATACTCCTCGTTATATATGTGATTTCTGAAATCTTGTTCTGACCATAAATCGAAGGCATTTGTAAAAATAAAATCGCACGCTACGCACCTGTAGTAAGGAATTTCTAGCCCATAATCAGGAAACATACGTTTTTTCTCGAAATAATCATTGCCGCTTATACCAAAATCTTTACAGCCTAATTTAATCAATTTGTTGTTTGAACAAATTTGACAGGATGTAGGTGTAAAGGAATAAATTTCTATTTCATTCATGGTTCTAATTTATATTAAGAATAGCCTTTAATTGGGCGGCTATAATCGCTGAGCTAACTGGCTTACCAATAAAAATAGCTCGGTGTTCTTGTATTACTGATGCTACGTCTGATTCGTAATGGTTTGCGTTTCCTGTTAATAAAATAATTGGTGTATGTTTATGAATTTTTGAGCGGCGTATGTTAGTTATTAATTGATGAGCGGTGTGCTTGTTAAGTAACCAATCAATTACAAAGGCATCAAATTCTTTTTGGTCTATATCATTTAGAAAATTCTCTTCATTATGATATGGACTAGTGTGAAAACCGCATTTATTGAGCTGAATAGCTATTGATTCAACAAAGGAAATATCGTCATCCAAAATAGCAATAGACACTTTAGAAGATAATCGAAAGTCTATTCGTTCAACAGTGAATATTTTTGTATCAACTAACTTGTATCCGCTATTTACTATCCAAGTATTATTTCTCTGGAAGGCAAAAAATGGATGCGAGCTATTATGGTCTGTAATCTCTTGTCCAATACAGATCAAGCATGGGTATTCAGTGTCATTTATTTCTAAAATGGCGTCATTTGTTGTATCTGAAAAAATCACACCAAAAATAGAGTTTGGATTGATTGCAAAATAATCAGCTACTTTTTTTATTTCATCCAAGGTCCAACCTGCTTGTCCAGCAAGTTTTCTGTGAGCTTGCGATTCGCTAAAGCCTAATATTTCCATTAATACTTTTCTATGCTTATGCTTCACAAGTCCAGTTTTTTCCATTAGCTCACGGATACTTTTTGAAGTTAATAAGTCAAGGGATTGCTCGATTTGCATTAATTACCTTTTATGGAATAGTGAATAAGTAAATGAATGATATCGGGCAATTCTACTTTGTCGTTTAAAAATCAAGAGGAAAACCAACTTTACACTAAAAAAGCATTGCATTAAAAGGAATTTTAGATTTAAATCCCCTAAAAAGGCATTTTATTAATTAAAGCTGGGGACAATACATGAGAAAAAAGATCACTATCACTGCCATAGGACTAATCATTACAGCAGGATTACTGAAGGTTGGAGCGATACCATTTGCAAAATGGGCCTCGGCAAATTACGAATTTTTTGCATTCCAATTTGCAATCAATGAATTGAATCCGGTCATACATGACGTTGTAAATATGTCTGCTGTATTTCCAGCTATATACATAGCTCTATGTCTTGGTGCCGGTTTGTTACTGGCGTGCGCTATGTACGTTTGTAGCAAAGTGGCTTTGTGCGTATCTACAAAGACTTTCAAATATTTAAGACAAAGAATCAAACCACTTGATTCGGCAGTAGCTATTGCTCACAAGGTATAAGCGTGTCCAAGATCATAGCAAACCACCTTCCA
>JBIKXM010000203.1:0-3285 GCA_044355755.1 Burkholderiaceae bacterium
TCTTAATCGCGATCACACTCCAAGATAGTATTGACATTAACAATAAACCGAGGGCGACGGTACGTGTAATGACATCGCCCTGCGCCCATAAATTTGCCAGCCCATAGGGGTTATCCATAATACTTCCTTTGATAAAAAACTAAGAATTCAATTCAAACTTAAGTGGAATTAACACCCAAGCAGCCACTGCCGTCTCGCCACGTTTGGCTGGAATAAAACGCCATTGCCATACAGCTTTCACAGCTGCGCTATCTAGTCGTGCAAAACCGCTACTATTGCGAATTTCCACGTCTGTTGCCACTCCCGAAGTATCAACATGGACGCGCAGTAATACTTTGCCGGTTTCTTGTAATCGACGCGAGACGGGCGGATATTCTGGCTTAGGATTATTCAGATAAGCTGCACTGCGCGGCTCCTGATAAGCGCTGGATTCAACTTGCGACGTAGTCGATGGGGCGGCGTTGCTAGGGGCGGTATTCGCTGGCGGCTCGGCACTCGTTGTGTGTTGAGCAACATCCTGCGACTGCTGCTCCGTGAAGGTGGGGCTTGATCTGGCAGGTAAAGATGGGCTGGTGGGCGCTAAAATCGGCTTAGATTGCGGCACCGCCATTTGTTTTATTGGGGGTGACGCAGATTGATTGGCGGCCAGTGGTAATAACTGTACCGAGATATCGATAGGCTGCTCAAGATGACTGGATGCACCTGTCTGCGCCAAATATAAGAGGGCAAAAATATGCAAACAGCTCACAATAATGACTAGGCCTATCCGGTATAACGACATGCGAGTTATAGGAAAAAGATAACAAGCCGCTATTATAAACGAGAATTATTCTTAATTGCGAGGTTGCTTTGAAAGCACTAATAACTATTGTTACAGGAATAAGAATCCTAGATAACTGAGTGCTTGGCTGAAATATTTGGTTACGTGACTTGATGTTAATCAAGACCATTACAGAACTGACTACGTAGCTCGAACGTACGTTATAGTGCAGGCTAACTTCGTGTAGCGAGGGTGTGCCGGAACTAAATACAGTGTTGCGTCGTACTTGCTCCTGCGGCTATTTACTTGATATGTATTGGTGGTTGTGAGCTGGGTGCCTTGTCTTGGGACTGCTCGCGGTAGTTATGCAACTGTCTTTCTTAGCAATCTGGCGCGTCGCGCTGCTTGGGTTCATATTGAATGTAAATCGCTCGCGCCCTCACATTCGAGTTCAAAAGATTAACTACATGCTTTAATATTGCCTGTTCGGAAATATTTTTTAGAAGGATTTCATGATGAGTGATGTAATTAAGCATATTAGCGATGCCAGCTTTGAAGCCGATATTCTGAACGCAGACAAGCCAGTTTTGGTGGATTTTTGGGCTGAATGGTGTGGCCCATGCAAAATGATTGCACCGGTTTTGGATGAGATCGCTAAAGAGTATGCAGGGCGGATTAGCATAGCGAAATTAAATATTGATGAAAATGCCGCTACCCCAGCAAAATATGGCGTAAGAGGGATTCCGACATTGATCTTATTTAAGAATGGCGCGGTGACAGCACAAAAAGTAGGTGCGTTAACAAAATCACAATTAAGCGCTTTTATCGATAGCAATATTTAGAAAGTTGAGCCAGGATGGTGCAAAATAGGTTAAAATTTTTGCGCCATCCTGCTGCTAAACCGGTATTTATAGGTTTGTTTTTTTAGGCACGATAAAACTACTGTTGTAAACTTAGGCATTGCGCTCACTTGAAGTGCTCCTGCTCTATATTCAAGTAAACCGAGACATTAACTGAATAGCAATATCTAAGTTTTTTTATGCTAGACTCGCCGTATCGCTTTTAGCTATCGCTACCCTCTCTATTTTCTAGTTCCCCCATCGGAAATTATCTGATATGCGTGTCAATGCCTCAAAACCCAACATGTATCGCAGTTGCTAGAAATCGCCGCTGGCTTGGAAATCGATAATGCTCACCGTATGCGTAAGCAAGAGCTTATGTTTGCAATTCTCAAGAAAAAAGCAAAAGCGGGCGAGACAATTTTTGGTGATGGTGTTTTAGAGGTGCTGCCTGATGGTTTTGGGTTTTTGCGTTCGCCGGAGACCTCCTATTTGGCTAGTCCTGATGATATATATATCAGCCCCAGTCAGATTCGGCGTTTTAACTTATTGACGGGCGATACGATTGAAGGCGAGGTGCGTACGCCTAAAGATGGTGAGCGTTATTTTGCGCTCGTCAAGGTCGATAAGGTTAATAGTCATCCTCCAGAAGCGGTAAAAAACCGCATTATGTTTGAAAATTTGACACCATTGCACCCAGATCGGCCTCTGCCACTTGAGAGAGAAATTCGTGCGGAAGAGAATGTTACAGGTCGAATTATTGATGTTTTTGCTCCGATTGGGTATGGCCAACGGGGCCTGATTGTGGCCTCACCAAAATCAGGTAAAACCGTCATATTGCAGCATATTGCGCATGCTATTACGGCCAATAGTCCGGAAGCTGTTCTGTTTGTACTATTGATTGATGAGCGGCCTGAAGAAGTGACTGAGATGCAACGTTCTGTTCGTGGCGAAGTCATTGCGTCGACTTTCGATGAACCGCCTACACGACATGTACAAGTTGCAGAAATGGTGATCGAGAAAGCCAAGCGTTTGGTTGAAATGAAGAAAGATGTCGTCATTTTGCTTGACTCGATGACTAGATTGAGCAGAGCTTATAACACCGTTATCCCCTCATCCGGTAAGGTTTTAACAGGCGGGGTCGATGCAAATGCACTCCAACGACCGAAGCGTTTTTTTGGTGCTGCACGTAATTTGGAAGAAGGCGGTTCGTTAACGATCATCGCGACCACATTGATAGAAACCGGTAGTCGTATGGATGACGTGATTTACGAAGAATTCAAGGGCACCGGTAATATGGAGGTTCATCTGGAACGCCGTTTAGCAGAAAAGCGTATCTATCCAGCAATGAACTTAAATAAATCAGGGACTCGCCGAGAAGAGCTGTTAATTAAGCCAGATACCTTACAAAAGGTTTGGGTGTTGCGCAAATTTATTTCAGATATGGATGACGCTGAGGCTATGGATTTCATTCTGGATAAAATGCGCACCACAAAAAATAACAGCGAGTTTTTTGAATTGATGCGCAAAGGCGGTTAATGCTCAGTTCTGGCTGTACCAAGTACGGCATCTCTAGGGTCTGTTGACGTTTCACATAGGTAACCATAAGAGTACACATGCCATAGCAACGGTACTCTGATAATTTCGCTTCAATTTATCGAACCGTGTTGCTAATGCGCGGTAATG
>JBIKXM010000204.1:0-3282 GCA_044355755.1 Burkholderiaceae bacterium
AACAAGATGGGCTGCGCACCTTACCTAAAGAACACGATTTACTTGCCTTTCTTCACACACTAAAGGGTTGGCGTATGCAATATCACATAGTAGATTTATTAGAACATCATGCAAATGGACAAGCCTTCGTTACAACACTGCGCAATATTGGTGCACATCAAGCACGGACTGGATATCGCCCGATTAATCTACGACCATTATTCAGAATTTTTCAAAATGGCTTAGATGCAGAATATCGAATTGGTTTTTTCCTGCTGGAACGCCAAGAGTTAACAATTACCGATGATGCTATAGGAACTTAAAATTGCAAGCGCTATTCATTACTGGAACAGATACAGATGTTGGCAAAACGATAGTCAGTGCATGGCTAACGTTGCATTGGCAAGCGAGCTATTGGAAACCGATACAAAGTGGCTTAATCCAAGGCAGTGATAGTGATACCGTGACACGCCTCAGCCAAGCATATTGCTTTCCAGAAAAATGGAAATTAAACGCGCCACTCTCACCACATCAAGCAGCAGCGCTTGAGCATCGATATATTGATTTATCTGCAATACGTTTACCCACTCCTGCGCGCAACCCTACACATCTACCGTGTAAACGTTTGGTTGTAGAAGGCGCGGGCGGCTTATTAACACCAGTTAATCAGACAGCATGTATTGCTGATTTAATCTTGCAGTTACAGTTGCCCGTATTACTCGTTGCACGCAGCAGTTTGGGTACGATTAATCATACCTGCCTGACCATCGAAGCCTTGCGTGCACGACATGCAAAGTTGCTTGGGGTCATTATGGTCGGCGCACAAAACCTAGCGAATCGCGCAGCTATCGAGCATTATGGCAAGACACATGTGCTGGCAGAATTGCCGCACCTAGAAGAAATATCGCAAAAACAGTTACAACAATATTTACTGCCCGAGGCATTAAAGCAGGCTCTGGCTACTGTACCTGATTGCCCAATTTGAGAGCGTTGCACAACGGTCACGAGCCGCCAGAAGATAAAGTGTGCGGCACACAGCACGCAATATACTCGTCAGTAGAGTAGCTATCTGCGTACCGCACAATACAGAGATAGGAGCGTGCAGCGCGTTGCCAAAACACTCCGATAAATTAGGCTTGCTGAATACCTGCCAATACCCAACCACCATTACCTGAAGTTGGTTTAGACAAATTCCAGATTTCAGTAAAGGATTCTGGGGCATTGTCTGCGGTTTCACGAATCAGCCCAGAAAACTGCACGCTCGCTAAATAATAATCAGCTGTTTCCTCTAAACCGAGTAGTTGAGCATCGAGCGTCACTACATCAGTCTGATTATGCACACTGGTATCACGTGCAGCGAGATCGGTACGAATTTCTGCAAACATTTCTGGCGTCGTAAATTCGCGAATATCCTGTACATTACCGGCATCCCAAGCTGCTTGTAAACGTACAAAATATACTTTAGCTTGCCTCAGAAAACCATCCGTGTCGAAGCCTGTCGGCACATTAGTAGATGGTTGCTGCGCGTTGCCAGTTTGTATATTGGGCACTGCCTTCGGTGGCTCATTAAACTGCTCGGCATAATTTTTAAAGTGTGCCCCAGCATACGCAGGCTGTGCTTGTCGATTTTTGGCGCCCAAGAATTTACGCAGCAACCATATACCCAACATCACTACTGCCGCAATCATCAGCATATTAGCTAGGCCATTCATCATGGCACCACCACCAAAATGTGACAGCAACATTCCTAATCCCAGTCCGGCGGCAAGCCCCCCTAACATACCACCCCAGTTACGTTTGGGCGTCGTTTGCGGTGACATAGTATTTTGCGCTGTTTGTTGCGCTGCATTTTTCTGGGGGGCGCTAGAGGTTTGTTTCCCCATACTGCGTCCCCCACCCATCCGTTTAGCTTCGGCAAAGTTACTATTAAATGCAAATGTAATGAGCACTCCTAGCAAAACAATCCATTTGTACCAAGCTTGTTGCACGTTCATTATCGTCTCCAAAAAATCAAACCAGGATTTTATACTTTTTACCGAACAGTTACACAATGCAAATTCAACCAAGGAAACAGCAAGCAGCCAAAGCAGGCTATGACAGTCATTATTTTGCCGAGATTGGAGGGGAGTGTGCTGTGATACAAAAATTGCGTACATCTAAAATGACGAGGCTTTATCAGTGTGATGCACAGACAAATTCAGTAAGACTTCAGCAAACTATGGATTGATTCGCTTGAGATTACCATACCACGGGTGGCCAAGATAACCCTCGCGTAATTCGACTCGTACAAGATCGCTTGGCTTAAGCTGAGTATAAAGCTGATATTCAATCCTGATATGCGTAGGTAAATTATCAAACGGATGTGACTGTAGCGGTTGAATAACCATGTAATGGATGTATATTTTTCTACCGCGATGTACGCCTTCTTTAATATAGACGTCAAGTACACGGGCATCCACAATAGTAGGCAGAGAGCGATCCAATTGTATATTGAGATCGTGCACAATCCCGACACTGGCGAAAGGCAGAGAGAGCGCTAATATTAGATAGTTCTTGATCAAGAGGCGATGCCCTAGTGACGAACCTCGCATAAATATCAGTACACTGACGATCAATCCACAGGCAATCCAGACGCTGAGTCTTAGCCCTTGGGCAATCATCGATTGATAGTCAAGATAGTACTGTTGATTAACTATTGCCTGCTCAAAAAAATAGTAGCTTGCATACACCGCAATCGCACAAACAATCCCTTCTGTAATTAGTTCTTTGACAGCAAAACGATCACGAATAGTATCTTGTAGTGGCTCATTAAAATTTGCTATTTTCTGGTAGAACTTTATACAAAACGAAATTAAGTGATGATTGTCGGTTTGATCTTTGGGATAGCGAAACCAGAGTGTGTCTCCATCACAGTAAATTCGAGAACACCCTGCTCCGAATAACAACTTAATAGTCTCTCTAAGTTCCGTGTCAGTAGTAATGTTGTCTTTAAATGCCTGACTATCACTCGCTATAAAAAATTGGCAATCAAAGCAACTATCTCCTGTTTGTATTTCCTGAGCGATGCGCAATATTTTAAATAAACGATCAAACCAAAATTCGCGCGTAAATGCAAATCTCGAGCGGCAATTAAATTGTATGGCGAATACAGTCGCAATCGTTTTATCTGGAAGCAGAGAACGCTCTCGGATAATCCGAGAGATACTGCAAACCATATTGTCCATCGTCACTGTCTTTACCTTTTCACCAATATTGTGAAATGGCTTAGAAGTCGTCTTGAAATAAATTCATCGTAATTTAGCA
>JBIKXM010000010.1:0-10891 GCA_044355755.1 Burkholderiaceae bacterium
TGGGTCAAGTGGCGTAATCGAGTAAGTTAATCCTTCCGGGACTGGGCGCGATGAGGATTTTGCCAATACTTCTTCAGTATCTGCTGTGCCGTAGAGTAATGAAAATTGGTAAGTGCTGGTTAGTTCGGCTGGAATAAAGTTTTCTAAAATCTCTTCAATCGAATACAGCGTACCAATAACGCCAGCAGATACATTGTTTCGTATAATCGGAACCGCGTAATAAATGAAAAATTGTGCGTTTTGATCTTTAATCGGCTCAGAATAGGTTGGTTCTTGCGTAATTAAGGCGGCTCTAACGGTTTTTAGAATTTCGGGGTGAGTGTTACTAATGTCTTTGTTAGATAGGGCTTTGGCCGGCGCGGTTAGAGTGGGCGCATTATTGGCTGACATAGCCCAGATAATCTGTGTATAAGGATTGAACCAGTCCACATGTACGACGGCTGGGTGCGCATTTAATATATCTTTTGCTATGGAGCGGTATAAATTCGGTTCAAAGTTGTCAATCGCGATTTTATCAGCGAGTGAGGCAATATGTTCTTGGCTACGAGCCAGCCCCAAACGGATTTTCTGTATAGACCACGTGGCGTCTCGATATAAAATCGCCTGCTGCTGCTCTTGTTCACGCGACTCTAAAGTCCAAAGCAGCACCGTCATTAATAAGGCAAATAAGGTGATGGCAAGTAAGGGTGCAAAATAGGGCAGATTGTCGTTGTTGAGGACATTGCGCCAAAAAGGCGCCGGTGCAGCGTTGGGTGAGGCAGGGATGAACGGTTGTGTGGAGCTTATCGGTTGTTGCGCATTGGTAGTGCGGCTTCCTTTCTGTGCTAGCCGCGAGAAAAGTGAACCAAGAAAAAGAAAAGGTTTGAAACGCATTGTGATCTTTTAGCGGAGCAAGTTTTTGCTGACAAGAGTATTTGTCGAGAGATCTGATATACGCCAACTATTGCATCGAGAATGGTCAAATAGTGGTTGTAGTCCAGTTAAATTTAAGCAAAGAAATAGCGAAGTTATATTTTGATGATTATCAATCTCTGTATGCATCAAAATTTCCCTTTTTCCTTATAAATATAAAAAATAGTATTGTGCAGATAAAAAGATAACGGCTTATTCTTGGTGCTGTGAAGAGTGATAATAGCTGTATTTATGTTGATTGGAAATTCCGTATTTATACAAAAACAGAATTATTAATTTGTTATTTTCATAATGCGAGAAAAGATATCATGATTTAGGAAAAGGCATTGTTCAGTTAATTTCTCCTCCCTAAAATACGACGCCTATCTGATCAGAGGGCTATATTTAGCAGCACAATATAATCTGATGCGGTGTTATCGTCCCTTTTTTCGCGCTATTGGTGCGGCGGTCTTGTTTTCGGGGTTGCGGTCTTATCTTAAATAGTGCGCCAGCTAAAAAGATGTGCAGCTAATTGTGTAAAAGTAATCCAATGTGGGGCTAGGTAGGGCTAGTTAGCTAGCAGGATTTGATTTAGGAGAATAGTAAATGACAGGGATTTCCCCGAAAAATGCAGTTTTTGAGGCTGATGTTGATGCCACGGAAACGCAAGAATGGTTAGATGCCTTGAATGGTGTGATTGTCGGCCAAGGAGCGGAGCGGGCGGCCTATTTGGTACGTAAGCAAATCGAGTTTGCGCGTGTCCGGGGTGTGACCCAGACGTTTCATGCCACCACGCCTTATATTAATACCATTCCAGTCGAGGCTCAGGCACCGTTACCTGGGGATCCTGAAATAGAACATCGTATTCGTGCCTATACCCGATGGAACGCGATGATGATGGTGTTACGAGCCAATCAAAATACCAATGTTGGTGGACATATTGCCTCATTCCAATCGGCAGCAACGCTTTATGACACTGGGTTTAATCATTTTTGGCATGCGCCGCATGAGGGGCATGGTGGAGATCTGATTTTTATCCAAGGGCATTCTTCACCTGGTATCTATGCCCGGGCCCACTTGCTTGGGCGTTTGACTGATGAGCAGTTAGATAACTTTCGTCAAGAAACCGATGGCAAAGGAATTTCCAGTTATCCCCACCCTTGGTTGATGCCAGATTTTTGGCAATTCCCTACCGTATCGATGGGTTTAGGGCCGATTATGGCCATTTATCAAGCACGTTTTATGCGTTATTTGCAAGATCGTGGACTCGCCAAAACCGAAGGGCGTAAGGTATGGGCGTTTCTTGGTGATGGCGAAACTGATGAGCCTGAATCGCTCGGGGCGATTGGTATGGCTGGGCGCGAGCGTTTGGATAATCTGGTTTTTGTGATTAACTGCAATCTTCAGCGTCTCGATGGCCCAGTGCGCGGTAATGGCAAAATTATTCAAGAGTTAGAAGGCGAATTTCTCGGCGCTGGCTGGAATGTTATCAAGCTTGTTTGGGGAACGCGCTGGGACGCTTTATTCGCACGTGATAAGCAAGGCATTCTGGTCAAGCGCTTAAGTGAAATCGTCGACGGTGAATACCAGACGATGAAAGCTCGCAATGGCGCATATGTGCGCGAAGTGCTCTTTAATACGCCCGAGTTGAAGGCTTTAGTGGCTGACTGGAGCGACAACGATATTTGGGATTTAAATCGGGGTGGGCATGATGTGCATAAAGTCTATGCCGCCTTTCATGCTGCGACGCATCACCAGGGAGAACCGACCGTCATTCTGGCGAAGACGATTAAAGGGTACGGCATGGGCGCCTCTGGCGAAGCGCAAAATACGACCCATCAGCAAAAGAAAATGGCATTAGAGGATATTCGTCTGTTTCGTGATCGGTTCCATATTCCCGTTAGTGATGACCAATTAGAGCAATTTCCCTTAGTGAAATTTGCCCCAGATAGTAAAGAGCTGGAATACATGCGTGCACGCCGCCAAGCTTTAGGGGGTTATCTGCCGCAGCGTACTATCACCGCTCCGCCTTTGTCCGCGCCCCCTTTGAGTGCCTTTGAGGCTTTGCTGAAGGAAACCGCGGAGGGGCGTGAAATTTCCACCACGATGGCATTTGTACGTATCTTAGGCATTTTGGTAAAAGATAAGCAGATTGGTAAAAACGTGGTGCCGATTGTGCCGGATGAGTCACGTACTTTTGGTATGGAAGGTATGTTTCGTCAACTCGGCATTTGGAGCCAAGTTGGTCAGTTGTATACCCCAGCAGACCAAGATCAGTTGATGTTTTATAAAGAAGACAAGCGTGGTCAAGTGCTGCAAGAGGGGATTAATGAAGCGGGCGCGATGAGCGACTGGATTGCTGCTGCTACAGCGTATGCCACCCATGGTGTACAAACTATTCCGTTCTACATTTTCTACTCGATGTTTGGCTTTCAACGTATTGGTGATTTGGCTTGGGCTGCTGCCGATATGCGTAGTCGAGGCTTTTTATTAGGCGGAACGGCAGGACGGACGACGCTCAATGGTGAAGGGTTGCAGCATGAAGATGGGCATTCGCATCTGTTTGCCGCAGGCATCCCCAACTGTATTGCGTATGACCCGACTTTTTCGTATGAGCTGGCGGTGATTATTCAAGATGGTTTGCAGCGCATGTTGGATCAACAGCAGGACGTGTATTACTACATTACCGTGATGAATGAAAATTATCCCCATCCTGCCATGCCATCAGGGGCTGAGGCCGGTATTATTAAAGGGATGTATTTATTCAAACAAGGCGCGACATCACAGCAGCCACGTGTTCAGTTGCTAGGGTCTGGGACGATCTTCAGAGAAGTGATGGCCGCCGCAGACTTGTTAAAAACAGATTGGCAAGTTGACAGTGATTTGTGGAGCTGTCCAAGCTTTACCGAACTAGCGCGTGAAGGGACTGCGGTACAGCGTTGGAATATGCTGCATGTCACCGAGACACCGCGCACAACTTATGTAGCGCAATGTTTAGACAAAACGGCTGGGCCAGTCATCGCGGCAACCGATTATGTGCGTTTATTTGCGGAGCAGATTCGTCCTTTTATTCAACAAATCAAACGGTCTTATACCGTGTTGGGGACGGACGGTTTTGGTCGGTCAGATACACGTGAAAAACTGCGTCACTTTTTTGAGGTAGATCGTTATTGGATTACTGTGGCGGCGCTGAAAGCCTTGGCCGATGAGGGTAGCTTACCGGCACAAACGGTCGCAGCGGCACTTGCAAAGTACCAGCTGGATATTGAGAAGCCAAATCCATTAACTGTATAACAATGAAACCATTGCACAACTTATTGCGCCTGCTAAATATTGCGCTGCGTGGCGCTCCGTATGCCTTGTCTTGGGTACGCTCGCTACAGTTGTGCAACGGTCTCGCAACAGGAGAATAAACGCGTGAGCCAACTTGTGGAAATTAAAGTACCTGATATTGGTGACTATAAAGCGGTACCGGTAATTGAGGTACATGTACAACCTGGTGATCACATCGAGGTTGATCAGTCTTTGGTGACATTGGAGTCAGATAAGGCAACGATGGATGTGCCCGCCACAGCAGCGGGGATTGTGCGCGAGGTCAAGCTTAAAGTCGGGGATAGCACGGCCGAAGGCGCGACCATTTTGTTGTTGGAGCCAAGCGTTACCGCAGCCGCAGCAACAGCGCAGCCGAGTACTTCAGCAGTGTCCGCGGCTGACACAAAAGTGCCTGCCGCAAGTAATGCTAGCAAGCCTGATACGCAACCAGTAAAGCCTGAATTGCCAGTAGAAAAGCCAGCAGCGATAAGTACAGCGGCTGCCACCGCAACGATTAGTCATGCGAGTCCATCGGTACGTAAGTTTGCCCGCGAATTAGGTGCTGATATTAATCACATCACCGGTACGGGGCCCAAGGGGCGTATTACCCAGAATGATGTACAGGCTTATATCAAAAACATGATGGGTCAAGCCAAACAGACCGCTGCGAGTCCTGCGGGCGGCACAGGGCTGAATTTATTACCTTGGCCTAAAGTTGATTTTGCAAAATTTGGCCCAATTGAGATCAAACCTTTATCACGCGTCAAAAAAATTTCGGCGGCTAATTTGGCACGTAACTGGGTCATGATTCCGGCGGTTACCTATCATGAAAATGCCGATGTCACGGATCTGGAGGCGTTTCGTCTCAGCCTGAATAAAGAAAACGAAAAAGCTGGCATTAAGCTCACGCTGTTAGCTTTTCTGATAAAGGCGAGTGCGGTTGCATTAAAAAAGTTTCCAGAATTTAATGCGTCCCTGGAGGATGATCAACTGATCCTGAAAAATTATTTTCATATCGGCTTTGCGGCAGATACACCCAATGGTTTATTGGTTCCGGTGATACGCGATGTCGATCAAAAAGGCGTAGTTGACATTGCTCAGGAAACGGCACAATTAGCTAAATTAGCACGTGATGGCAAACTGAAGCCTGAGCAAATGCAAGGGGCTTGTTTCACTATCTCCAGCGTCGGTGGTATTGGCGGCACAGGTTTTGCGCCGATCATCAATGCGCCTGAAGTGGCTATTTTGGGGGTCTCCAAGACAGCTTATCAGCCGGTTTGGGATGGTAAACAATTTCAGCCACGTTTAATCATGCCGTTATCCATGACAGCAGACCATCGTGTGATCGATGGTGCGATGGCGACCCGCTTTAACGCTTTTATTGCGCAACTATTGGGCGATTTTCGTCGCACCATGCTGTGATGCCTTTCCACAACCGATTGCGTGAAGCAAATTCGCTGTGGTGCGGTGCGCAAACTGCGCAGTGCTTGCCTGTGTACTCGAATTTTTGCGCTCCGAGCAGCTTGTCTTTGGCTTGCTGACAACGGTTATCTTAGAAGTATCGTGTAGTGGAGAAAGAAATGAAATTGATCGAAGTTAAAGTGCCGCCGATGGGCGATTTTCAAGATATTGAAGTGATCGAAGTTCTGGTGCAACCAGGGGATCATGTCGTGCCAGAACAAGCCTTGTTAGTGCTAGAGTCAGATAAGGCAACGATGGAAGTACCCAGTACCCATGGCGGCGTGGTGCAGGAATTAAAGGTCAAAGTGGGTGACCGTGTCAGTACCAATAGCGTCATTTTGTTGTTATCGGAATCGGCAGCCAGTGGCGCAAATCCTGAACAGCGTATACCTGAATCTGAGCTTGCCGCACCGCAGCCGTCGTCAGTGTCAGCGTCGCATGTCACGCCGGACTCAGGGGACAAAGCGCAATATGATTTATTAGTTTTGGGGGCTGGCCCAGGCGGATATTCGGCGGCTTTTCGGGCTGCTGACTTAGGCATGTCAGTGGTGTTAGTTGAGCGCTACCCGACCTTGGGGGGTGTTTGTTTAAATGTCGGTTGTATTCCTTCCAAAGCGCTATTACATACCGTGGCTGTACTTGACGAAGCGCGTACCTTAGCGGCTCATGGGATTGATTTTGGTACACCGAAGATCGATTTAGATAAATTACGTGCTTTTAAAAACGGTGTTGTCAATAAATTGACGCAAGGTTTAGCCGGAATGGCCAAGGCACGTAAAGTGACAGTTGTGCAAGGTGTTGGGCAATTCGTCGATGCGCATACATTGGCTGTCAGTACAGTTGATGGCACACAGAATATTCGCTTCGCTCAAGCCATTATTGCCGCCGGCAGTCAGCCAGTACGGTTACCTTTTTTACCTGAGGATCCACGTATTGTTGATTCGACTGGGGCATTACAGTTAAGTACCATTCCGCGACGCATGCTGGTCATCGGTGGCGGTATTATCGGCTTAGAAATGGCGACGGTGTATGCTGGTCTGGGTGCGCAAGTCGATATTGTAGAAATGGGGCCGGGGCTGATGCCTGGTGCAGACCGTGATCTGGTGAAAGTTTGGGAGAAACATAATCGGCCACGTTTTGGGCAAGTGATGTTGAATACACGTACGGTGGCAGCGCAAGCTGAGGCAAGCGGTATTAAAGTGCGTTTTGAGGGTGCCGCCGCACCAACTCAGCCACAAGATTATGATTTGGTTTTAGTAGCGGTAGGGCGTCAGCCAAATGGTAAAAAAATTGCGCTTGAGCGTGCGGGTATTCCAGTTGATGAGCGTGGCTTTATTCATGTCGATAAACAGCAACGTACCGCTGTGGCACATATTTTCGCTATCGGTGATATTGTGGGTCAGCCGATGTTGGCACACAAAGCGGTCCATGAAGGACATGTGGCAGCAGAGGCAGCGGCTGGGCAGAAGCGTTATTTTGATGCGCAGCAGATTCCTTCGGTGGCCTATACCGACCCGGAAATTGCTTGGGCCGGGATGACCGAAGAACAATGTAAGGCGCAAGGTGTGGCATACACTAAATCGGTTTTTCCATGGGCAGCCAGTGGGCGCGCGATTGCGAATGGCCGTGATGAGGGATTTACCAAATTGCTGTTTGATAACAATACGCATCGTATCATCGGTGGTGGGATAGTGGGTACCCATGCGGGTGACTTGATTGGTGAAATTGCATTAGCAATAGAGATGGGTGCGGATGCGGTGGATCTGGCACGCACCATCCATCCGCATCCAACCTTAGCGGAATCGATTGGTATGGCCGCAGAGGTGTTTGAAGGGGTTTGTACCGACTTACCCGCACAGAAAAGATAGGAGATCGTGTCGATGCGCTGATTGGCTGTAGGCTTAACATGCCTATTTCGCATGTTAAGCACAGCGTGCTCACGCTACCGAACTAAACCCATGTGATCGGGTTAGCGTGGTGGTGCTTGCACCGAGTACAGCATAACAATTGCCGTTTCTCGTTCTTCTGTGGGGTGTGGGTAATATCCCGGTCGTTGCCCAATCTCTTGAAAGCCATATTGTCGGTAAAGAGATAAGGCGGCCATATTGGATGCTCGGACTTCTAAAAATAATTTTTCAAAATGATTTTGCCGTGCAAACTCACATGCTGTATCCAGTAGATAGTGTGCGTAGCCTTGCCGTCGAAATGCTGGCGCTACCGTGAGATTCAGCAGATGTAACTCGTCGACCACAGGCATTAATACAGTATAGGCACAGATTGTTTGTGCAGTCTGCTCGATGCACCAGCACAGATAACCAGCGTTGATTGATGAGACAAAATGATTGCGACTCCAGGGCGATAGATGCGCATCTTGCTCAAGCGCGACAATCCCATCCAGATCAGCCAAATCTATCGGGCGAATAACAGCATTCATGCTTTTATGGCTGGTTCAGGGGTTGTTGTCGCTCTTGCGTGGTTAGTGCGACTTTATTCCGTACATATATAGGGTAGGCCCGCGCTGCGGGCTGGGCTTGGCCCTTGGCAAACGCATGGCAAGCCAGTGTGGCGATATAGTCGGCGCGAGGCGTAATTGTTGCGTACCGGTTTTTGGCGAGTTGATTGAATTGTGCCTCAGGAAAGAGTGTGCTGGCATTGCCTACCACGCAATAGTCTAGCTGCTGTGCCTGTACCGCGATCGGTGGCGATACGCTGGGTGGGGTTAAGACTTGCCAAGCGTCTGTGTCGAAAAAATACTCTCCCCAGTAAACCTCTCCCATACGTGCATCCAAGGTAACTAATATTTTTGATAAACCCGTCTCGCGGTACGCGCGTTCAGCACAAGCTAATAATGTATCGACTGAGATAATCGGTAAGTCAGCGCCAAATGCGAGTCCTTGTGCCAGCGCACAGGCAGTCCGAATGCCCGTAAATGAGCCGGGGCCCGCGCCAAATGCAATCGCCGACAAATCTCGTAAAGTGATGTTAGTTTGCGCCAGTAGACTTTGCACCATAGGCAAAACACGTGTGCTAGATTGTGCGCCCGTATGTTCTTCTGCAACTCGCACGTCGTGCGCAGAGGCTAGCGCGACTGAGCATAATTCGGTTGAGGTCTCAATCGCTAAGATAGTCGTATGCATTGCTATTGAATTATCCAGAGACTGTTTACATAACGGTTATACGTGAGCACAAGCTACGCGGCCAGCAATCTTAGTTAGTATGTGGCGGGTACGCCGGGGTTGCAAGGCTGTATAGCCAGTATGGTGGCACCCTATCAGGCTATGTAAGTCGTCTAATTTGTTAATCGGAGCTAGATTGTAACGGATGACTATTGCTGCTGCGCTAAACCATATCTTGCTGAACGGGCGTGCACTGATGCAGCTCGAAATACGCTGTTCGCCGATGCGCCGGCTGATTTGGTCGCTCGTGATGCTTGTGCCACGGTCTCACAGTTGTGCTTGTCGCATATCACCACGGTATGTTTTTTGGTACCTATCTTATGCGATCAGGGTCATTTTAAATCGGACTGAGGCGTTCGAGGTGGTCTGTACATCTTATACGCAGTAGCTGTGCGACAACAGGTAGCGTTGAGTTATAAAAAAAGCCCTAAAAATATTAAATTATTGAATACATCGCGGCAATTTTGATGTATAAAGCGACTCTTTATTTCTAGGCTTTTGAAAAAAACGAAGCCTGAGTAAAAACTCGCTAAGTTAAACCTCTGTACAGCGTTATTTTGTAGTTTCCTAATGTGGATCACAAAGGCGTTTGCAGGGGTTTCGTTTTTGTTCACTGGATCGGCCGATTTTTAAGGAGAAGCAATTTTGCTGATTTGGTTTGTCATCATCTATTGGCTGATTTCTATTGCGATTGGCTTATGGGCAGCTATGCGTGTACGTAGCACAGCTGATTTTGCCGCAGCAGGGCATAGTTTGCCGCTTTATATCGTCACGGCGACGGTATTTGCTACTTGGTTTGGCTCGGAAACGGTATTAGGGATTCCGGCGGCGTTCTTAAAAGAGGGTATGAGCGGTATTGTTGCCGATCCCTTTGGGTCTTCTTGTTGCCTAATCTTAGTTGGTTTGTTTTTTGCAAAACCGCTATATCGTAAAAAGCTCCTGACTATCGGTGATTTTTATCGTGAAAAGTATGGTCGCACAGTTGAGGTGCTGGTGACGCTGTGCATCGTGGTTTCTTATTTAGGTTGGGTGGCGGCACAAATTAAAGCCTTGGGTTTAGTCTTTAATGTGGTGTCTGAAAATGCTATTTCTCAGCAAGAGGGCATGATAATCGGAGCCTGTAGTGTATTGATTTACACCCTGTTTGGTGGCATGTGGTCTGTGGCGATTACCGATTTTGTCCAAATGATTATTATTGTTTTGGGTATGCTCTATATCGGTTGGGAAGTCAGTGGTATGACCGGGGGCGTGATGAGTGTGGTGCAGCATGCTGCGGACGCGGGGCGGTTAAATTTATTGCCTGATGTCAGTCTTGCCGGAATCATTGGTTTTGTCGCAGCATGGTGCACTATGATGCTCGGGTCGATCCCGCAACAGGATGTCTTTCAGCGTGTGACTTCGTCCAATAATGAAAACACGGCAATGCGTGCTTCGATACTGGGAGGGGTACTGTATTTTATTTTTGCGTTTATTCCCATTTTCTTAGCCTATTCAGCTACCTTGATCGATCCCGCTATGGTGAATGGGATGATGCAAAAAGATGAGCAGTTGATTTTGCCGACGTTGATTTTTAATCATGCGCCGATATTTGCTCAGATTATTTTTTTCGGGGCCTTGTTGTCTGCGATTAAAAGCTGTACCGCAGCGACCTTGCTGGCGCCATCAGTCGCCTTTGCTGAGAATATTGTGCGTGGCTTTTTCCGTCATTTAACTGATGCGGAATTATTGCGCGTGATGCGGATAGTCGTGCTTTGTTTTACGTTTTTGGTGACGCTGTTTGCTATGAACTCAGAGCTATCTATTTTTCACATGGTTGAAGCAGCTTATAAGGTGACGTTAGTCGCTGCCTTTATACCGCTGGCCTTTGGCTTGTACTGGAAACGGGCCAATGCGCTCGGTGGATTACTCTCGGTAATGATGGGCTTGATGGTGTGGATTCCATGTGAGATCGTGATGCCACAGGCATTGATTCCGCCGCAGTTAGCGGGCTTGCTGGCAAGTTTGACGGGCATGTTGCTTGGTGGCCTGGTGCCTATAAAAGCCTTGCAAAG
>JBIKXM010000205.1:0-3263 GCA_044355755.1 Burkholderiaceae bacterium
CTAACTGGCGCTGTGTATGGCGAGGCGGATGGCATGTTAGTCGGCTTTTATCTGACTGATTCTGGCCGGGGCAAGGTGAGCGATATGACACGCTTTGTCGATATCGCTACTTTCCGCAACATGGCTAATGTACCGAATGCTTATGCGCTCTACACCATCGAGCCGGTGAAATACTGGCAGGAAAATATCAATGGTACGGGCAATGCCCTGGATAACCATATCGCTGGTAATCGCGGGGACAATATCTTATCCGGGATGGCGGGCAACGATGTAATCAAAGGTGAAGGCGGGGACGATGCTTTGTACGGTGGTACGGGTAACGACACCTTGCATGGCGGAACAGGCAATGACCTCCTTTATGGTGGCTCGGGTGATGATGTTTACCACTTTAATATGGGTGATGGTAACGATATTATCAATGACAGCGAAGGTAATGACACCTTGATTTTTGGCCCAGGTATCACCGCGCGAGACGTACAAGTTGAATTAAAAAATGGTTACTTCAGGTTCAGCACGGGACATGACAGTATAAGTATGCAGATCAGCGAGGGCAAATTAATTAAGCAAGTACGCTTTGCTGATGGCATAACATGGCTTGCGCGGGCAGATGGCTCTGGATATAGCATTGGTCCATCTGATTATTGCACTCTTGTCAGAGGAGCGGTAGACGATATTCTTGAGGTTCGCAGTGGCACCGATTTTGGTATGGTGAAATTGCGCGGTTGTTCAGGTCAGTATGAGCTATTAGGAGACCCGCGTGTGGAAGCACGACTTAATGGGCCGCAAGGTACCACTGTTTTGCGCAATGTAAAACAACTGGAGTTTGTTGATGGCACGCTGCATTTTTCAGCTGATGCAGCAGTGGCGCGTATTGGTCGCCTATATAGAACTGCGTTAGGTAGGATGGGTGAGCCACTGAGTGTGAAATGCCATGCTAATCTTTTAGTCAATGAAAATAAAACATTGGAAATGATTGCTCAAGACGCTCTCGATTCAGAAGAATATCAACAGCGTTATGGACGACCAGATGATAGTGCTTTCATTCGTCTTCTATACATGAACGCATTAAAGCGTGAGGCTGATCCAGTCGGCTATGCTAATCATCTTCACGATTTGCAAAATCGAATGAGTCGTGCGCAAATGCTCGTGCATTTTTCTGAATCAGAGGAATTGATTTGGAAAGATATGCCTGTAACCGCTACAGGGATTTGGGATATGGATGAAATTACGGCGAGTGTGACGCGCTTTTATATTGGTGTTCTTGGACGCACGCCTGATGCTACTGGTCTAGTACATTCGAGTACTCTAGTGCAAGAAAATAAAGTGAGTTTACTAGATGTAGTCGCCTACGGGCTCATATCGCCTGAGTTTCAATCGCGCCATGGCTCCTTGGATGATACGCAGTTGATCACGCTTTTGTATCGCCAAGCACTTAATCGAGAACCCTATGCTGCTGAATTGCAAAGCAATTTAAATGCGCTTTCATCGGGTAAGCAACGAGCCGAAATCGCTATGACAATTATCAACTCGTCTGAGTGTCGTAACTATACGATTCCCTTGATCAAGCATGGTATAGCTGTCAATGACCGTTTAAAAGGGACGGTGCGCGATGATGTACTGGATGGCCTTGGATTGGCGCATGAGTGGGTGGGGGGGCTAGGTAACGATACTTATTCCTTTGGTCGAGGCTATGGTGCAAATACCCTCATCGAAAATGACGCAACACCGAACAACCAAGATCAAGTACGCATCCAAGCTGGGGTTCAAGCTGCACAACTTTGGTTTCAACGCCAGGGGAATGATTTGGCGCTAGCAATTATAGGGAGTACAGATACTCTGCTGATCAAAGACCATTATCTGGATGCGTCACATCAGATCGAGCAATTCAAATTGCATGATGGCATGATGGCATGATGCTGATGCAAAATAAGGTCGATCAATTAGTCGAGGCAATGGCGCAATTTACGCCACCCGCAGTTGGCGAAACGACCCTATCAGCTGAGTATCAAAAGACGTTAGCACCAGTGATTGCAGCCAGCTGGCAGTAGTGAAACGATATCTACTGTGCGACCTGCGACCTGCGACCTGCGACCTGCGACCTGCGACCTGCGACCTGCGACCTGCGACCTGCGACCTGCGACCTGCGACCTGCGACCTGCGCACTACGCAAGGCGGTATTTAGTTCTGGCATAACTTCGCTAGACGAAGTTAGCCTACACTGAAACTTGCGTTTTGGGGGGGGGCGCAGTAGTTGGGCAACGATCTCGACACAGTGGTAACGATCTTGTGTGTGACTGAGACGCTGGTGTAAGGAATGCTGCTTGCAGATGTTTAAATTTCTTTTTATCAGCGTTATTGTTGGAACTTTCCCGGTGTCAAATGAACGCAACAAAGATAATGCGCTAGGATTTATTTTCTATTGTTGCAATTAGTCGCGTTTATCTCGGTGTGGTTTTTTCAATCGATAAATAATGTTTAGACCTATATATTTCTCTGCCATACCTTCATCTGCCAGTGCTGCTCAGCCCAGCTATGATGGTCCGCGAGCGGGGCCATCGACTGAGATACAAAGATCATTGCCCAGCGGTCAAGAACTTGCAGCAGGTCAAGCACAGCATAGCTTGCATCAAGGTGGCCTGTTTGAGAATCCTAATGTTAGCCAACCTACTTATAGTGCATCCGCTTTCTCTATGATGGCTATGCAGCCCACCGCACGACAGCGCAAGCATCAAGCTAGTCAACAGAATAATTATCAAGCGATTACACGACAACATATCCAACAATGGATAGATATGTCACATATAGAATCCGTGCCTATTACCCGTGATAACTTTGCGCGAAAGCATTTACTGAATCCATTGGATTTTAAAAATTATGTCACGGTAAAGGGACGCTTAAAGCTGCGCGGGCGAGTGTTACTCACTAAAGAGGAAAACGCCCGATATCGCGAAATTGAGTATAAAGATATTCAGGCTTGGCAAGCCTTATCGCAAGAGGAACGAGATCATCTGACACGCGAAGGCTTTGCTGCAAAACATCAACTGAGTCCGCAATCTTTCGCAAATTATGTATCCACCGAGGGGCAATTAAATACTCGCGGACTAATATTATGTAATAAATATCAAGGTAAGCAATATCAAAGTGTAAACCTGTCACATGTGCAAGCTTGGTACACGATGTCGCGGATGCAACATCAAACAATGACGCTGAATAAATTTGCTTTGCAACATTCGCTTAATCCATTAAATCTACAAAACTATATT
>JBIKXM010000208.1:0-3230 GCA_044355755.1 Burkholderiaceae bacterium
GCCATCCTGAAATCGTTGCGTATCGCGATCTGGATGAAGAAGATCCAGCTGAAATTGAAGCATCAAAATTTGACCTAGCCTATATTCAGCTCGACGGTAATATCGGTTGTTTAGTCAATGGCGCAGGCTTGGCTATGGCAACCATGGATACGATTAAATTATTTGGTGGTGATCCGGCTAACTTCCTAGATGTCGGCGGAGGCGCGACCGCAGAGAAAGTAACTGAAGCTTTCAAGCTTATGTTGCAAAGTCCCAAAGTGAAAGCGATTCTGGTCAACATCTTCGGTGGCATTATGCGTTGTGATGTGATTGCCGAGGGTGTGATTACGGCTTGTAAAGCAGTGAATCTCAAGGTGCCTTTAGTCGTTCGCATGAAGGGAACGAATGAAGCTTTAGGTAAGCAAATGCTCGCCGAATCAGGATTGCCGATTATCACAGCAGATACGATGGCTGATGCTGCTGAAAAAGCGGTAGCCGCTGCTCAATAAAAGCCAGAGGAACGATTTATGTCTATTTTGATTGATAAAAATACCAAGGTTATTACACAAGGGATTACCGGTAAAACCGGCCAGTTTCATACCCGCATGTGTCGTGAGTATGCGAATGGTAAAAACTGCTTTGTTGCTGGGGTCAATCCCAAAAAAGCCGGCGAAGATTTTGAAGGTATTCCTATTTATGCTGATGTACGCGCTGCCAAACAAGCAACTGGCGCTACCGTTTCAGTGATCTATGTGCCACCGGCAGGCGCAGCCAGTGCAATTTGGGAAGCGGTAGAAGCAGACTTAGATTTAGTCATTTGTATTACTGAAGGCATTCCGGTGCGCGATATGCTTGAAGTGAGAAACAAAATGCGTGCGCACAATAAAAAAACTTTATTGTTGGGCCCGAATTGCCCAGGACTCATTACCCCCGATGAAATTAAAATCGGTATCATGCCGGGACATATTCACCGTAAAGGCAAAATTGGTGTGGTGAGCCGTTCCGGTACGCTGACTTATGAGGCAGTCGCGCAATTGACAGAGATTGGCCTCGGGCAGTCTTCGGCAGTTGGTATTGGTGGCGATCCTATCAATGGTTTGAAGCACATTGATGTGATGAAGATGTTTAATGATGATCCCGAAACAGAAGCGGTGATTATGATTGGTGAAATTGGTGGTCCGGATGAGGCGGAAGCGGCACGCTGGGCTAAGGAAAATATGCAAAAACCTGTGGTCGGCTTTATCGCCGGGGTAACAGCACCAGCTGGAAAACGCATGGGACATGCGGGTGCATTAATTTCCGGTGGTGCAGATACAGCTGAGGCAAAACTAGCAATTATGGAGGAGTGTGGTTTTACGATTACACGTAATCCATCTGAAATGGGCCGTTTATTGAAAGCCAAGCTTTAAACTTAACTGCTGTTTTGGTTGAGTCAGTATAAGCAAACAAGCCACTTAAGCAAATCCGCTTAAGTGGCTTTTGTTTTTTATGGCGCTATTAGCTTATGTGCAAGGGTCTTGTGAGAGCGCGATATAATCTGGGCCTGTTATAAAAAAAGCGCTTGAAAGCCTATTTTGGGTGAATCAAGGATATATCTATAGAGCCTACGCAAAATTATTCTAACTAGTGACGCTAGAGAAGGTTGTTGTGCTAGCGTGATCAAGAAGAACAACGCAGGTAAGGTAGTTTTGCGTAAGTCCTAACCTGTACAAATGAGACAACTATCTCAATGAGTGATATACATAACAATCATAAGCATGCTGCTCTCATTAAAACGCCAAAGCAACTGGTTGCGGTTATCTTGGCCGCTTTCATTATTCCCATAGTGGTTATTGTGTTACTGGTAACTTATGTGGTGAATGGCAATCAAGTTGGTGTTGGAGGAGAGCAAACAGATTTAGCGATTCGTCAGCGTATTGCCCCGGTAGCTTCCTATGAGTTGAGAGATATTAATGCTCCGCGCGTTTATAAAAGCGGGCAGGAAGTCTACCAACAAATTTGTGCTGTATGTCATACAGCTGGAGTCGCGGGTGCGCCAAAATTTGCTAATGTGGCTGATTGGTCAGCTCGACTTACCTTAGGGATTAAAAAATTACATGAATCTGTAATTAAAGGCAAAAATGCCATGCCGGCAAGAGCTGGAGCGAGTCCTGATGATGTCAGCGATTACGAGTTAGAGCGTGCTTTGGTGTACCTTGTGAATGCAAGTGGCGGACAGTTTGCTGAGCCCGTTGAGCCTGCGCCGGTTGAGTCTGTACCGGCGGCGGGCAGCAAATAAAACCTTGCATGGTACCTAGGTTACCTAATCCACATTTCGAGACCGTTGCACAACGGTCTCGGTTTGTTATCGCTTCCTGACAGAGTCGCTTTAAAACGAGCTAGTATGGTTACGACGCCGTGTTAGTGCCGAAAGTTGAGATTCGTGTGGGGCAGGGCGTTGCTCACGCATTGGTCTGCTACGGCGCTCAGGATTGCCTTGATGGCGATCTTCTGTGCGTGGTGTGCTGGTGGCAGAAGGTGTGCGATCTCGGTTAAAGCGTGAGCCCTCTGAGCGACGATTGCGTTGGTTGTTATCATAGTGTTGCTGATGTGCTGCAGATTGGCTGCGATAGCCATCGGCGTAACTCTTGTTGCCGCCACTACGTGAAGGGCCTTTCTTACGGCCTGTTGGGCGTGCCGGCGCAGCCTCATTAATGGTTTTACGTGGTTCTAGTCCGTTAATGATGCTCGGGTTAATACGTCGTTTGAGTAAGCGCTCGATGCGACGCAAAAGCGTAATGTCTGCCTGCCCAACTAAATTAATAGCGATGCCGCTACGACCAGCACGTCCGGTGCGGCCAATACGGTGCACATAATCTTCAGCTACTTTGGGTAAGTCAAAATTAACGACATGGGTAATGTCGGGCACATCGATACCGCGTGCCGCAACATCGGTCGCGACTAATACACGTAAATTACCACGGCGTAACTCTCCTAAGGTGCGATTGCGTGCGCCTTGGTGCATATCGCCATGTAGCGCGCCTGCGGAAAAGCCGGCATCAGCCAAGTGTTCGGATAATTGCTCGGCATCGCGCTTGGTGGCGGTAAAGACAATAGCTTGCTTGAGATCAGTATCTCGCAAGACATGACTGAGTAATTTTTGCTTGTGATGTAGGTCATCGGTGTAATGCAAGCGCTGCTCAATATGATCATGATTGACGGTGCTAGCCGCGATTTCTATGCGCATTGGGTTGTTGAGCATACGCTCGGCG
>JBIKXM010000209.1:0-3227 GCA_044355755.1 Burkholderiaceae bacterium
AACTTAGTTTGTATCCCCAACATCATTATCAATCTGGTCATCATCTACTCCTGAGCTATCCTCTATGGTGTTGGTTGTGGGATCTTCGATATGTTCTTGTATGGCAGCATATTCATTGATACTGTTGTCAGCGCTACTGTCGGCAGTTAAATCAATATGCCCAATAATATCCACTCGCACTTCTGCCAACAATTCAGGAAAAGCTAAAACCGTGCAGCGTAGAACTTCTTGCTCAATAAACAAACGAATATGCCGACGTAAATCCTGGGCCACTAACAAAGTGATACTGTCCTCGGTATTTAACCCCTTACGGATAGAGTCGATTAAACGAAAAAAAAGTTCCGGATCAAACGCGAAATTTCCCTCTGGTGCTTGCTGTACCGCATTACGAAGCATCGCTTCTGTGGTGTGACTCAATACGAAGGCACGTAATTGATTATTAGGACAAAACGTGTGACAAATTTGATGACGTAGCGCGATGCGAACATATTCTGTTAACAACATCGGATCTTGTTCATTACGCCCCCATTCAGCGATGGCTTGGGCAATCAGTTTAATATTTCTAAGTGAAATACGTTCAGCCGATAATCTTTGCAAAATCGTAGCTAAACTGCTGTTAGGAATAAGGCGTTGCACTTCTTTAGCCAACTCTGGTTGCTCTGACTCTAACCAGCTGACCAACGCAGAGGCCTCTTGGATACCGATAAATCGTGACGCGGTTTGAAAAAATAAGTCAGTTAAACGTTGTAAAGCAACATCCACATCAGCCTCATCTAATTTTCCAGATAGATGGGGTACCTCATAGAGACTGAAGCGAAACTCATTTTCAGGAATTGCCGCATCCATTTCTATCTCAATCGAGGGCAGTAAAAAACCATATTCCGTGACAATACGATTGCGTACGCTACGAAAAGCATCCGCTAATTTAAAGACTTCGGGACTAGATGCCGCACCGCTCGGAAATTGCAGTAGATAGGGTCGAATCGGATTAAAACTACGTAAATCCTGTACTGTCGATGCACTAGCTTGTGTCGGCGCAGCTTTGCGTTGTTGCCAATAGCCTTTCGCAAACACAGCGCCGATGACGCCCGATAAGAATAAAAATACAGGTGCTGGCATTCCCGGTATCCAAGCAAAGCCAAACATCGCCATACCGGCTGCACCCCAAGCCCGTGGCTGACTACCTAATTGTGCCGCTATCGTACGTCCTAAATTTTCTGGCGGCTGGCTACCATCATTATCTGGGCTCACCCGTGTGATCACGATACCGGCAGTAATCGCAATTAATAGCGCCGGGATTTGTGATACTAAACCATCCCCGATGGTCAAAATGGAATACAACTTAATCGCCTCACCGGCCGGCATGCCTTGTTGCAACACGCCTATGCTCAAACCACCAATCAAGTTGACAAACACAATCACCAGACCTGCAACGGCATCGCCCTTAACAAATTTCATGGCACCATCCATTGCGCCATATAATTTACTTTCCTGTGCTAAATCCATCCTTTTTTTACGCGCCTCATGCGGTTGTAATAAACCGGCACGCAAATCACTATCGATAGACAGTTGCTTACCGGGCATCGCATCTAGGGCAAAACGTGCAGAGACTTCAGCAACTCGCTCTGAGCCTTTTGTAATCACTAAAAATTGTACGACGACCAAAATCATAAAAATAACCAGACCAACTGCTAAATTACCGCCGACAACAAAATTACCAAAGGCTTCGACAATATGTCCGGCATCCCCCTCCAGCAAAATCAAGCGCGTTGTGCTGATTGAAATCGCTAAACGGAATAAAGTCGTAATCAATAAAACGGCAGGAAAGGTTGAAAATGCTAACGGCCCAGGCAGATAGAGCGAAAGCATGACTAATAAAATTGAGGTACATAGATTTAAACCAACCAAGGTATCAACCAATGGTGTTGGCAATGGCAAAATCATCATAAAGACAATGCCCATCAGCAGCAAAGCCAATACGATTTCCATGTGACGGGCACAATGTGCCGCAAAGAGATTCAGTCGAGCAATCAGGGTTGGCATAGAGGACTGTTAATGATTGCGATAAGCGTAATTTTTATTAGTAATTTAACTGCCTGGTGACTTGATGGATGCTATTAATCATCGTGGTATGCGTTTCTATCAAACTGATTAACATCTTATTTAAGATTTCGCTGGCTAATTTATGCTGTGCTAGACAATTCTGTATCGCTTGCGCATCTATGTTTTTTGGATTAGTTATATAACGCTCCGTTAAATTGATAACCTCTTTATGTAGTTTTTGATTTTCTTGTTTATATCTTTGCAGATGACGACGTAATTTTTCTATTTTTCTAAAAGGCTGCGCATCTGTATGCCGCTGCACATGTAACGCGCGACTAATCAATACTCTTGGTACACGTTCAGATTTAGTCGGTGTGATCAGCATTTTTTTCTTTCGTGAAGACATCATCTATAGGGCTTATACAAAATTGCTCCTGCTCTAGCTATGCTGCTTGATCGACAGGTTATGCCTCGCCACAGTTCTGTACAAGCGCACCATCATGTTCGACTGCGCTATAGTGATTGCCACTGACAGTATCAATCAAATATGCGTAGTGCGATCAAAGACAAGTTCGTCGAGTAAGGTTATTAAGCTGAGTTGTGTGCAATGAAGACGCTAACAGCTTTGCATCACAGCGTTATCTCTTTTACTGAAAATGGCATGACGCAAAACTAATTACGTCATGCCACCGCCAGTTAATAACGAATTTCTTTAGCTGCGTTATGTGCAGCGTTTACTGCTTTAGTATGACTATCGACTTGATTCATCACCATACCGTTGAGTGTTTCGAGTTCCAGCTTGTTTGCTTCAAACCCCAGTTGTACATTTTTCAACTGAGCTGATCGGCTCTCAAAACCTTTCATATTTTCTATTAAGCTTTGTTGCGATGCAGAAAGCTGATCAGAAGTAGCTGAATTTTGTAGGTTGCCTATGCTGCTTATGTCGAGATCGGGCATAATTTCCTCCTGTTGATGTGACTAAAAAGCAGCCCTTTGCGAATTTAAGTTATTAGCAAAATCAGCTGCATGTATTGGTTGAGTGTAGGAGAGATATGACTGGTTCCCTAGGGAAAACCACAGGAGCAGCAAGGATTGCAGTTTTTACAAAACTTGTGATTTGAGCAAGAGAGGAATGGAGCTGCCCGCCCCATTTTTAACAGCAGCTAACCCGACCTTTTTTACGG
>JBIKXM010000210.1:0-3223 GCA_044355755.1 Burkholderiaceae bacterium
CATAAGCGATTTGCGATTCAAACCTCGGACATCCTTAGCGAATACTGGGCTTTTTTAGACAAGGCACTTGAAGAATCTGCATCCATTATCCTTTTTGGTTACTCTGGAAATGATATTCACCTAAACGAAGCGATTGCCAAACACCACGCTAAACATATAACCGTGATCGAATGGCGTGGCGCTGGCGCTAAAGAAGAGAGAACACATTTTTGGTCACATATCTTGGGCAGCTCAACCTTACACCTGGTTCAAGAAGCTAACATTCTTGACTTTAAGGATTGGCGAGCGACCCAATTTATAGAAATAGCTAGCTATCGCTCTACGCACTCTGTTAACACGGTTGGCTCAACTCAAACATGATTGATTGGTTACGGCCTAGTTAACGCTCTACAACTCAGCAAAAGCTGCCAAGGCTAATGCACGTGATTGCGCAATATCGACAATCGGTAAAGGATAGGTTTTGCCCAGTGCAATCTCTGCTTTGCTCAGTACCGCTTCTGGCGCAGTCCATGGGCAAAATAAATATTTATCCGGTAAGTTTTTCAACTCTGGCACAAAGCGACGTGTATACACGCCTTCTGCATCAAATTTCTGCCCCTGAGTAATCGGATTAAATATACGAAAATAAGGCGCAGCATCCGCACCACAACCGGCCACCCACTGCCAACTAGCGCTGTTATTGGCTAGATCAGCATCGACCAAACAATCCCAAAACCAGCGCTCACCTAAACGCCAATCGAGTAAAAGATTTTTGACTAAAAAGGAACCGACGATCATACGCACACGATTATGCATATAACCGGTCTGCCATAACTCGCGCATACCCGCGTCAATGATGGGATAGCCTGTCTGACCTTGCTGCCAAGCGGCTAACATCTGTTTATCAGTACGCCACGGAAATTGGTTAAATTTTGCTTGTAGATTGTCCCGTGGCAACGCAGGGAAATGATACAAAAGATGATGTGAAAACTCGCGCCAGCCTAACTCACTGCAAAAGTTTTCAATATTGGCATCATCACCTTGAGCCCGGCTTGCGTACCATACTTGCTGCGGTGAAATTTCGCCAAAGTGCAAATGGGGTGACAGGCGTGACACATTCAGCTTCGCAGGAAAATTCCGCCCTTCTTTGTAATCTGAGATACCTGCGGCTAAAAAGGTTCGTAAACGATTTTGTGCCGCTATTTCACCGACCTGCCAATGTGGCTCAAACTGTTTATCCCAACGAATGCGAGGTAGTAAGCTTAAATCCGCCAACGTCAGCGCCATGTTATCGCATACCCAATCCGTATAACTCGGTGCCGGCAGCGGTGGACGTGGGGCGGGGCCCTGCAAATATGCCTTCTTAAAAAATGGCGTAAAGACCCGGTAGGGCGAGCCATCCTCTTTGTGCACTTCCCACGGTTCTTTCAATAGCGAGCCATTGCAGCTCTCGACCGCGATACCTTGTGTTTTCAGCATCTCTTTAATCTGCGCATCGCGCTGCATACGCCACGGCTCGTAACACCGATTCCAATAGACGGCCTTGACTGAGTAACGTTTTGTAATCTCTTCTAGTACATGCGCCGCAGCGCCACGATAAAGATTCAGTTTCCCAGCCAGCGTTTGGTTCAACGCTGCCAGCGATTGATGTAACCACCAACGACTGGCACCACCGGCTGCGTATGCAGCCGCACTCTCATCATCGAGAATATAAATCGGTAGCACCTTACCGGTTGCTATCGCTTTCAATAAAGCGGGATTATCACTTAAACGTAAATCCTGACGGAACCAATGTATTGTGATGACTTCTGAGCTAACCATTTGTTCTTCACACCTTCGTTATTTTTTGGCAAAACCTAATCGAAGACCATTGCATAACTGTCGCGAGCAGTCCAAAGACCCGGCATCTAGCACGCTGCGAGCACGCCATATCCAGTAGATCGTCGCGGGCGCGCGTACGACACAACGCCGTATTTAGTTTCGGCCTCACTACGCTACACGCAGTTAGCCCAGCCTGAAACTTATGCTTTGCTACGTGCTGGAAGTTGTGCAATGGTCTTGCTCGCTAAGATTGCCGAATTATGGGTGATCGCTAGTAAAAAAGCCATGCTGCCCGAAACCCCGTCCTTGCGCATTTACCTTGTCTTTGCGACATCGGTGAGGGTTGCGCAAAGGTCTCCATCTGCATAGATGCAGCGTCATTTTTGACCAACATTATCGGTCACCTAAGTGCAATACAATCTGTATCACAGTTGTTCACAATAGGACTTACGCAAAATTATCTTGGCTAGACGTGCCGATGTAAACCGTGCGATCGGTGCAGTCAGTTATGCCATTGTCTTTGAGCATGAGATAGCAGCGCACTTGTATGTCACCGTGGTTTTCCCTTTAACTACAACAGTGAGGTTTTCATGAAAGTCAGTAATAAATTCCAGCGTAAACATCCGGATATTTTGTTGATTACTACGGATGAGGAGCGTTACCCACCTTGTTATGAAAACGAAGAAGCACGTCAATTTCGCATACAGCATAGCCAAGTACTACAAGAAATGTGCGCACATGGTATGGAATTTAAGCGCCACCATACCGCAACCACCGCTTGCGCACCGAGTCGCACCTCTCTGTATACCGGACAATATCCTTCTTTACACGGTGTGTCTCAGACCCCCGGTATCGGCAAGAGTTCGTTTGATCAAAATATGTTCTGGTTAAAACCGAATACGGTACCCACATTGGGTAACTACTTTCGTCAGGCGGGTTATCAGACTTATTATCGCGGCAAATGGCATTTAAGCTATGAGGACATTGATGTCCCTGGCACACAAACAGCGTTGATGAGCAATGCGACTGACGGCACACCTTTCCCAAACAGGATTGATTTATATGAACGCGCAAATCGCCTCAATGCCTACGGCTTTGATGGCTGGATTGGCCCAGAACCACATGGTGCGGTACAGGCTAATGATGGCACGGTACGCGACCCCGGTTTTGCCGATCAAGTGTGTCGTACTCTAGACCAACTACAAGCAAAGGCTGAGGCAGATGATACAACCCCTTTTCTATTAGTGTCTTCTTTTGTCAATCCGCACGATATTGTATTTTCTGGGCTGCCTTGGTTTCCCAAATTTCAGCAATTACAGGCTGCTGGCAAGTTGCCTTATGTCGCCCCACCGCCTACCGCAGATGAAGCCTTATTAACCAAACCACGTTGTCAGAAGGACTATCTTCTGACTTACCCACGCAT
>JBIKXM010000211.1:0-3187 GCA_044355755.1 Burkholderiaceae bacterium
GATGGTCATTAGCCATCACCTTGCCCTATGGAGTCCGGACTTTCCTCTCCCTTGTGTTATCAAGGCAGCGATTGTCTAGCTGACTTTGCGCCGCACAGTCTAGCCGAATTGTCTGTACAAAGCCAGAGAAAACCACAAGCAGACTGCTACACGCCGCCAGTCAGATAAAATGTGACTGCGTCGACCTCAGCAGTCGACTTTTTTGCGGGACTTATACAACATCAGCCTAACCCTGATGTGTGCCCCTGTGTTAGGGCTGATACCCGGACTTGGTTTGGTGGCCGTGGCGCGGGTAATTTTGTGTAAGTGCTATTGGCTAGCCGTTATATTTACTTTGTGATTTATGTCTATCGATTTTTTAGCCTTATTTTTTATATTAATTGGATATTTTTTGGGCTCGATTTCATTTGCTGTGGTCGTCAGCAAAGTCATGGGTTTGGCAGACCCACATACTTATGGTTCGAGAAACCCTGGAGCAACCAATGTTCTGCGCAGTGGTCACAAGGTTGCAGCATTACTCACTTTATTGGGTGATGCTTTGAAAGGTTGGTTGGCTGTTTTGTTAGTCAGGCACTGGGGCCCGGTATATGGCATAGATGTGCACAGTGGTTTACTCGAATGGGTCGGGCTGGCAGCATTTGTGGGCCATATTTTTCCACTCTTTCATCGTTTTGCCGGTGGTAAAGGCGTGGCTACCGCATTAGGTGTACTGTTCGGCGTGAGTGGTATGCTGGGCCTGGCCTCGCTGCTGACTTGGGGGGTGGTGGCTTATCTATTTCGTTATTCCTCATTGGCGGCAATCGTTGCTGCGCTTGGCGCACCTTTTTATTATGTATGGATAGTAGGATATGCTACGCCGGCAGCCGTGATTGCCTGTATGAGTGTGTTGTTGATCGTGCGGCACAAGCAAAACATTAAAAATTTATTAGCGGGAACTGAAAGCCGTTTTTAAAAATCGGAGATGGTGCTTTAGCCGATTAAGCGCCCGTTGCGTACACGTAAGCCTCTCTGGGCTAGTTGTGGTGCCAGTTTGCTTAATGTGTTTAATGAACGCAGACTGTGTGCGTGGCAGATCGCTATACCCAGGGCATCCGCAGCGTCTGGGTTGGGTGTGCTATTTAAATCAAGCAAGCGTTTAATCATTTCCTGTACTTGTTTTTTACTGGCTCGGCCATAACCGACCACGGCTTGTTTAAGTTGCAAGGCCGTATATTCAAAAACAGGTAATTCGGTTCTCACTAAGGCACAAATTGCGGCACCACGTGCTTGCCCGAGTAATAATGTTGATTGTGGATTGACGTTAGCAAAAACCTTTTCAATCGCGGCACAATCAGGCGCATATCGTTGTACGATCTCGTCAACGCCGTTAGCAATGGTTTTCAGACGGGAAGGTAAATCACCTGTGCTATCACTACTGATTTTGCCGGACGCTAAGTAGCGTATAGCATGGTTAGCTACGTGAATCACGCCAAAGCCGGTAGTGCGTAAGCCAGGATCAATACCCAGAATAATCATGCCAACTCCATATCATGCGTACTACTTTGTGGTTTTGTCTTTCGTGACGGTTGTGCAACCGTCTTATCTTGGCGTTGTACGATGCAACTGAAGCTGGCAACATATTCAATGTCGAAAATGACGAATACCGGTCAACACCATCACGATATCGTGCTCATCAGCCGCGGCTATGACTTCTTCATCGCGGATGCTGCCGCCGGGATGAATAATGCCACAGGCACCGGCGGCGACGACAGTATCGACCCCATCGCGGAAGGGAAAAAACGCATCGCTTGCGACAACAGAATCACTTAAAGAGAGATGTGCATTTTGGGCTTTGATTTGCGCAATACGTGCAGCATCCACCCGACTCATTTGTCCCGCACCAATCCCCAGTGTCATATAGTTATTACAGAACACGACGGCATTTGATTTAACAAATTTAGCAACCCGCCAACTAAATAACAGGGCATTTAGTTGTTCAGGTGTTGGCTGGCGTTTACTGACCACTTTTAGGTTACTCGGTAGCACGTTGTGTTGATCGGTTGTTTGTACCAATAAACCTCCTCCAACACGTTTATATTCGTGTAAATTACTACCGGATAAGCGGGGTATTTCCAGCAGGCGTAAATTTTCTTTCGCTGAAAAAATATGCTGCGCCTCTGGAGTGAATTCGGGTGCGATCAATACTTCAACGAATTGTTGTGAAATTTCTTGAGCACACGCCTCATCACATGGATAGTTCAGCGCAATAATCCCGCCGAAAGCAGACGTAGGGTCGGTACTAAAAGCCCGTTGATAGGCCTCACGTGCACTTGAGCCGACTGCGACGCCACACGGATTAGCATGTTTCACAATGACGCAGGCCGGCATCTCTAACGTTTTGACGCATTCCCAAGCGGTATCCGCATCCGCAATGTTGTTATAAGACAGGGCCTTGCCTTGTAGTTGCCGATAATTGGCAAGCGTGCCTGGCGCGGGTGCGAGATCGCGATAAAACGCTGCTTTTTGGTGCGGATTCTCGCCATAGCGTAAGTCTTGTACTTTGTTGAATCCTAAGTGCAGATGCTGTGGAAATAAGGGATCTGCTTTATGCGGACGCTGGTCGCCGATAGCCACTAAGTAATTGGCGATGGTGCTGTCGTAATGAGCCGTATGTGTAAATACTTTACAAGCAAGCTCAAATCGGGTGGCGTCAGAGGTTTTATTGCCATTGGCGGCCATTTCTGCTAACACGGTAGTGTAATCCTCTGGGTCAACGATGACCGTAATATGCTGATGATTTTTAGCCGCCGCACGCAGCATGGCTGGGCCACCAATATCAATTTGCTCAATTGCCTCGTTAAATGTGCAGTTTTCCTGCGCAATGGTGCGCTCAAACGGATATAAGTTGACCACTAATAAATCAATCGGGGGAATACCATGCTCGGCCAAGGCTTGTTGATGCGCTGCCAGATCACGTTTTGCTAACAGGCCAGCATGAATTTTCGGGTGCAGTGTTTTCACCCGGCCATCGAGTATTTCTGGAAAACCGGTGTAATCCGCTACTTCTATCACCGGTAAATTGGCTTCGGCTAAGAATTGCGCGGTGCCACCGGTGGACAGTAGCTGTACGCCGAGATGATGTAAGGTTTTGGCAAATTCGAGAATGCCTTTTTTGTCGGAAACGGAAATTAAAGCTTGTTTAATCATG
>JBIKXM010000212.1:0-3179 GCA_044355755.1 Burkholderiaceae bacterium
TGCCCCTTTGTTTTTGAGTAACTTTTGATAGAAAAGCCACCATCATACTGGTTCACGGCAGCACAGTCATTCCATTTTATAATTGGCTGCTTAATTTTGTGTTTATGTATATTGTCCAATGCCTACTTCTCCTTTTAGACGCCCAATAGCGGCTTTACCCAATCATTTGATTAGTCAGATCGCCGCAGGTGAGGTGGTTGAGCGGCCCGCGTCGGTGATTAAAGAGTTGTTAGAGAATGCGCTGGATGCGGGCGCGGATAAGATCAATATTCATTTAGAGGGCGGAGGGACGCAGCGTATTTTAATTACGGACAATGGTTGCGGTATTCCAGCTGAGGAATTGCCGCTGGCTTTGGTAAGGCATGCTACTAGCAAAATCAGCAATTTAGCTGAGTTGGAATCGGTAATGTCGCTTGGGTTTCGCGGTGAAGCTTTGGCGGCGATTGCTTCTGTCGCTAGGCTAACGATTGTGAGCCGTACGGCTGACGCTGCGCATGCCAGTCAGATTGTCGCCGGAGACGAGCATGTTACGCCAGCCGCCGGTGATATCGGCACGACCTTAGATGTGCAGGATCTGTATTACAACACGCCGGCCCGGCGTAAATTTCTTAAAACTGAGCAAACTGAACTCGGGCATAGTGTCGAGGTGGTGCGTCGCATCGCTTTAGCCAAGCCGAATGTCAGTTTTTCGGTGAAGCATCACGGTAAACCGGTTGTGCATTGGCCTGCGCAGCATCAGGAAACACGGATGCAGTCGCATGCTAAACGCAGTTATACGGTGCTGGGTAGTGAGTTTGAGCAAGCCTGTTTAGCCTTGGATGAGCAAGCGGGGCCATTACATTTGTATGGTTATATTGGTTTGCCCAGCGCTGCGCGCAGTCGCGGTGATGCTCAGTATTTTTTTGTGAATGGGCGTTTTGTGCGCGATAAGTTACTGAGTCATGCTGTGCGGAGTGCATATCAAGATGTGTTGCATGGTGATCGTTTTCCTGCTTATGTGTTGCATCTCGATTTGCCGCCAGAAATAGTCGATGTGAATGTACATCCTTCGAAAATCGAAGTGCGTTTTCGAGATAGTCGTGCGGTTCATCAATTGCTGTTTCATGCTATACAAAAGGCTTTGTCGCGGCGTGCTGGTGAGCACGGGGATAGTTTGCGGAATACTCCTGTTGTCAGTGATGATCATCAGCCGGATGCGGTGCCACATAGACCGGTGTTCAACGCCTCTGCGCATCACTGGATTGCAGCGAAACAGCAGGATTTATCGATTGCGCAGCCGACGGCACGTTATCTTGCTATGTTTGAGCAAAGTGTCAGCCAGCCGACGCATGGCGATGGCGCGGAATCGGTGCTTGCGTCAAACGATACTGAGGTGGACGAGGCTGTGAGGCCAGATACGCTATCGTTTGAGGTGGCAACGCCAACTACGGTCAAGGAAGCGACTGTGGCGCAAGATATGCCGCTGGGTTATGCGATCGCTCAATTGCATCATATTTATATACTGGCGCAGAATACGCGTGGTTTGGTTTTGGTGGATATGCACGCGGCACATGAGCGGATTTTGTATGAGCGCCTGAAGCAGGCTCTCGAATGTCAGCAAGTCAGTATGCAATCTTTGTTGATTCCGTTGAGTTTGTCTGCCAGTCTGCTTGAAATTACGATGGCGACGGCAGAGCAGGCGACGCTGAATCAATTGGGTTTTGATATAGCGGTGCTATCGCCGACGACGCTGGCGATACGAGGTGTGCCGGCACTATTGATGCATGCGGATCTGACGGTGTTGGTACGTGATGTGTTGCATGATTTGCAAGAATGGGGTGGATCGCATTTGTTAGTTGAAAATCAGCATCGTTTGTTGGCTACGTTAGCTTGTCATAGTGCCGTTAAGGCTGGACGCGCGTTGAGTGTTGAGGAAATGAATAGTTTGCTGCGCCAAATGGAGCAAACTGAACGTGCGAATCAATGTAATCATGGGCGACCCACTTGGATACAGCTGTCAATTGAGGATTTAGATGGTTTGTTTTTGCGTGGTAAATGATGTTAGGTAGAAAACGGTAATGAATGTAAGAACTTTTCGGCAGCTTATTCAAGGCCCTGCTGGGCAAATCGAACTGGTTATTGATAAACCAGAAGGTGGGTGGCGTGGTTTTGCTTTAGTGGCCCATCCTCATCCTTTGTTCGGCGGTACTTTAGATAATAAGGTGGCACAAACTTTGGCGAGGACCTTTGCGCAATTAGGCTATACCAGTGTGCGCCCTAATTTTCGTGGGGTCGGTGCGAGTGAAGGAGTACATGCTGATGGCATTGATGAGCAGGAAGATTTGTTGGCCGTGCTGGCTTGGATGCGTCAGCCAGAGTCATGGCAGGCTATGCCATCTGGGTTTGTGCCGAGTACAGGTGTAACCGATTGTCCGCTTGTATTAGCGGGTTTTTCTTTTGGTAGTTATGTTTTAAGTCATCTGGCACAACGCTTGGCGCAGCAAGGGGTGGCTGTGCAGCGTTTGGTTTGTGTTGGCACGCCGACGTCACGCTGGCATATTGCACCGGTAGCCCAGGACACGATTGTGATTCACGGTGAGCAAGATGAACTGATTCCGCTCAATAGTGTATTCGAGTGGGCTAGACCGCAAGACTTGCCGGTGATTGTGCTACCCGGGGCAGATCACTTTTTTCATCGCAAGTTGCATATCATTAAACGTATTTTGTTTGATTGTTGGGCGGGCATGCAAAATAGTTTGGTGGTTAGTAGTGCGGCAAAGGTATAACCCTGACGTGGCAGTTCTGTTTAAACCAAGACTTACGCAAAACTGCCCCAGCGATGTTATGCCTCCTAGCCGTACTGATGCGCCGGAACGTCAGTGCCAAGGAAACGGCACGGTGTAGGCGCATCTCAAGATCTGCTCCGCTGAGCTGTTTCACTGGCACAACGCTGCGCAGATCGTACTGTCTTCGTCGGCATGCCTTGCTGGAACAATTTTGCGTAAGTCCTATAAACCAAAAAGGGCTTATGAAAAAATCTCATTTTGGTCTAATTTTGTTTTTTTTGAGTTTATTGGGTAGAATACCCGGTTTTATTCTAGAAAATAGATAAAAAAATAATTGCACGTTATGTAGTGTAATTGTGCTTTTGTTTTGGCTGTAATTTTTATTTACTCAGCGAGGTTTTTACAATGTACGCG
>JBIKXM010000011.1:0-10574 GCA_044355755.1 Burkholderiaceae bacterium
TGCTTTCATAATCAGTGCTTTAGCCTGATCTTCAGACATCGAGGTCAGCCCCATGAGCTCCTCCACATCAAGATCTGCTAAGGCTTCTCTACTACGAATACCTGCCGACGCAAAAACGGAAATTAACTGCGGCGTCACCCCTTCTAAATTAAGCAAATCCTGCTCAATTTCTTCTACTTGTTCTTCTTTCGCCAGTTCTATGGTTAGTAATGCATCTCGAGCACGATCACGTAATTCATTGACAGTATCTTCATCAAGCGCTTCGATCTGCAACAATTCAGCCACGGGTACATAAGCAATTTCTTCCAAGGAACTAAATCCCTCGTTCACAAGTATGGTGGCTATCTCTTGGTCAACATCGAGTTTTTCCATAAACAAGGTGCATATCACGGAGGTTTCTTGCTCTTGTTTTTTAGCAGACTCATCGGGCGTCATGATATTGATTTGCCACCCTGTTAACTCTGTCGCCAAACGTACATTTTGGCCACTGCGACCGATTGAAATAGCCAAATTATCTTCGGCTACAACCACATCCATACTGTGTTGATTTTCATCAACAACAATTGACTGGACTTGCGCTGGTGCTAATGCATTCATCACAAATTGGGCCGGGTCTGCAGACCAGAGCACGATATCAACCGCTTCCCCGCCAACCTCATTACGCACCGCAGTTACGCGGGTGCCCCGCACACCGACGCAGGTACCAATTGGGTCGATACGTTTATCGTAGGCAACAACGGCAATTTTAGCTCTTAAGCCCGGATCACGCGCAGCAGCTTTAATTTCCAATAAACCTTGTTCTATTTCCGGCACTTCGTTTTCAAAAAGCTGAATCAGAAATTCTGGACAAATTCTAGATAATTCAATCTGCGGACCTCGCGCAGAACGGTCTACCTTATAGATATAGGCACGCACACGATCACCGCTACGCAAATTTTCCTTAGGCAGCATTTGGTCGCGACGTAACAGTCCTTCTACTTTACCGGCCTCGACAATAATCCCATGGCGATCAGCGCGTTTGACTGTTCCTGACATAATGGATTCGCCACGATCCAGATAATCATTGAGAATCTGCTCACGTTCAGCATCACGAATACGCTGCAAAATAACTTGTTTAGCAGCTTGAGCACCAATTCGACCAAAATCCACTGAGTCGATTTTTTCCTCTATATAGTCGTTGATCTGAATACTCGGGATTTGCTCACATGCTTCAAAAAATAGTATTTGCTTTTCTGGCTCTTGCAAACCCTGTTCATCCGGCACAACCAACCAACGACGAAAAGTTTCGTATTTACCTGATTCGCGATCAATTGCCACACGCACATCTAAATCTTGATCAAAACGTTTTTTCGTTGCTGACGCCAAAGCAACTTCAAGTGAACGAAATACAATCTCTTTGTCAACGTTCTTCTCTCGGGCTAATGCATCCACAAGCAGCAAAATTTCGCGGCTCATTTTTTATTCCTTTTGAAATCAATAACGGGTACTAAGCGGGCTTTTTCTATATCAGCCATACCAAATTCCAGTACGGCCGCTCCCTCTGTCGCTTCAAGCTGCAGAGTCATGCTGTTGTCCTCCGTCTCATTTTGTAATACTTCTAGTATTCCAGTGTAATTTCTTCGACCATTAACCGGCAGACGCAACTTAAGATTGATGCAAAAACCTGAAAAACGCACATAGTCAGCAAATGTTCGCAGTGGTCGATCTAACCCAGGAGACGAAACCTCTAAACGCTCATACGCAATATTTTCGACTGCCAAAAAATGGTTTAATTGAATACTGACACGCTCACAATCATCCAACGTAATGCCGCCATCGACCAGACGCGGATCATACCCAGGCTTATCAATCAATACACGCAGCAAACCATGACTGTCGCGCTCAACGTCTACTAATTCATACCCCATCGACTGAACAGTTGGTTCGATTAAATCCAATAAGTGCACGTGCCTATTACCCCATAAACTCAAAAATCAAGCCAAAATACCTTATGCAAAAAAAAATGGGCAAAAGCCCATTACTATTTGTTTTTAGCTGCTACTATATTAGCGGTTACTAACCTGCCAAACAGCAAGATAATTAAACAGCGTATTGTATGCGATTCTTACCAAAAACACAAAAACGGGATAAATTCTTCAAAGATCTATTTCAGCAACACGCGCAACATCCAATTTGTCTTTTCATGGACTTGTAAACGTTGGGTAAGCAAATCTACGGTGACTTGATCATTTGCGGCTTCTGCAATAGGAAATAATTTTCTTGCGGTACTGGCAACAGCAGCATGACCTTCCGCCAAAATTGAGACCATAGTCATTGCCTCTGGCGCACCGGCCACTTCAGCAATCGAAGTCAGTTGAGCGAATTCCTTGTAAGAACCAGGAGCAACGAAATCTAGTGCGCGGATGCGTTCAGCAATCATGTCCAGCGCCAACCAGAGCTCATTATACTGTTCCATAAACATCAAATGCAATGTGTTAAACATTGGGCCTTCGACATTCCAATGAAACGCATGCGTCTGCAAATATAGGGTATAACTGTCAGCCAATAAGTGACTTAACCCTTGCGCGATTTTTTTGCGATCTTGCAGACCAATGCCGTTTAAAATCTGGTTAACCTCAGTTTTTTTCATCCTACCCCCAAAAAAAATAAAGTTTATCTCAAAAAATACGCTTATTCATTTTCAATAAAACTCAAATTTCCGCAATTTATGTTCAGTTACCGCCATAGCTACCACGCGGGCAATCATGCCGACGTTTTAAAACACTGTGTCCTCATCGCGGTGCTCGATTATTTCGTTCACAAGCCGAAGGGCGTATGCCTGATTGACACACATGCTGGCGCCGGCATTTATGATCTACATGCTGCTCACGCCAACATTAGTCAAGAATGGCTATCAGGCATCAACCTTGTATGGCAATCTAAACAGCCATCGAGCCCGCTATTACGACGCTACCTAGAGGTCATTAGCCTGTTCAATCCCGCCGATTTACTGTGCACCTATCCCGGCTCTCCTGCAATTATGGGGCAACTGATGCGCACGCAAGACTATTTACATCTGTTTGAGCTGCACCCAACTGACATCCCATTACTCAAAGAAAATTTATGCGCACGCCCAGGATTCAATTCTGCGCGCATTCACATCCAGGCCGATGATGGCTTTGCTGCGCCCAAAAGATTGTTACCTCCGCCGTCACGTAGGGGACTCATATTGATTGACCCGTCTTACGAGGATAAGCGAGATTATGCCCGTGTATTAGAAGCATTAACAGAAGGATTAAATCGCTTTAGCAGTGGCACTTTTATGGTCTGGTATCCCTGCCTAGCCCGCTACGAATCAAGAACCTTTGCCAAACACCTACAACACCTCCCTACGCAAAATTGGCTCCAGGTTGAATTAGATCTCGCTTCGCGCACCGAGGGAAAGCTCACGCGCAGCGGCTTATTTATCATCAACCCCCCATGGAATTTAGCTGCGCAATTAGAAACGCTGCTACCCGAGCTGGTTTCACTATTAGCTCAGGACAATAGTGCAAATTACCTACTTAAGACGAGTGTATAACTTGCTCCAATTTCTTTTCACTCGTATAACTTTATAGTTCTGGCCGCCTTGCTAACGTTCGCTTCGCTCACGTTAGCCTCCTCTGAAACAAGGCAGTTTTAGTTACGCTAACTTTGCAAAGCGAAGTTAGCGTTCTACTTTTGAACTGGAACTGGAACTGGAACTGGAATTATTAATTAGTTAGCAGACTCGCTACAGATTATGCACAGGATCGAGAGCCTGCCGCTGCAATTGCAATAAATGCTGAATCCCCTGTCCGGCCAATGCAAGTAAATCTGTCATCTGTTGAGGGCTAAAAGGTGCGCCCTCTGCCGTAGCCTGTACCTCAATTAAGTTCCCAGATCCTGTCATAACGACGTTCATATCTGTTTCACAACGACTATCCTCAGCATAATCAAGATCTAAAACGGCTTGCCCGTGATACATACCAACAGAAACTGCCGCCACTTGATCATGAATCGGGTCAAATTCAATAACACCTTGATCTAACAAGTAATTAACTGCCTCGCGTGCCGCCACATAAGCGCCCGTAATGGCGGCTGTTCGTGTACCACCATCCGCCTGGATGACATCGCAGTCTAGATGTAATGTACGCGGCCCTAATTTCGACAAATCAAACACTCCTCGCAAGGATCGCCCAATTAATCTTTGAATTTCCTGGGTCCGCCCAGTTTGCATACCCCGAATGGCCTCACGCTCGGAGCGAGTATGCGTAGCACGCGGCAACATACTATATTCAGCCGTGACCCACCCACTGCCTGAACCTTGACAATGTACCGGCACCTTAGCCAAAACACTGGCATTACACAAAACTTTTGTATCACCAAATTCGACTAACACCGAACCTTCTGCATAACGTGTATAACCTCGAGTTAAAGTCACTTCTCGTAATTGTCTAACTGACCGTCCACTAGGGCGCATTTATCTTCCACTCCTGAAATTCTTTACTAAAATGATTAACCACATCCATTGACCGTTGCACAATCGTCACGAGCGACCCAAAAACAAAGCGCACGCAACACAGCAACGAGACAGTATGATCTGCCCATTTGTACTGCGCCGCTGTCCTGGCGCAAACGTTTCAGCGGGCCAATACAGCGAGAAGCGAGCACTGCGCTGGCAGTATTCGGGGCACGCAGTCGCTTGTGCAACGGTCTCTACACAGAGTTGTGCAAATTTTTATAGCCCGCAATTTACTGGTAATCTTAGCAAGAAGCGTAATAGCCAGCTAAAATTCGCGCCAAATAATATTTTTCCTCAATTAGAATGATTTTAAGCATGACTGGGTATGGCTGTGCCAACAGCGCTATCCCATTAGACAACCTAGGTAACCAGAATATACCTGACGCCGCAGAACTACATGTTGAACTGCGCAGCGTGAATGGGCGTTTTCTGGATTTTTACTTTCGCTTACCTGATGAATGCCGCTCATTAGAACCGAGTCTAAGAAAACTACTTGCTCGGCATATTACCCGCGGAAAAATAGAATGTCGTGTACAAATTAAATACCCCAGCGGCGCTCAACATAAAACCATCATTGACACCATAACACTAGAAAAAACCAAACAATTAGTACAGCAACTTACCAATCATTTCCCACAGGCCACGCCATTTAGCATCAGTGATATTTTGCTTTTACCCGGCATTCTGCAAGAACCAAAAATTGCCCAAACAGCCTTAGAAACAACCCTTTTAAGCTGCACAGAAAATGCCTTGAAGCAACTGAATCTGAGCCGTGCGCAGGAGGGCAACACTCTTGCACAGTTGTTACTCGAAAAAACAAACGCAATGTTTGACATCATTGCTCAAATTCGACCTGCGTTACCTGCACTATTAGCACTGCAGCAAACAAAATTAACCGAAAAGCTCCATCAATTATTGCAGATGGATTTAACCAGCATCCCAGATCAAGAAAGCATCCTGGAGCTTGTACGTCAGGAGTTAACCTCGTACAGCTTAAGAATTGATATTGATGAAGAACTTACTCGTCTTGAAGCCCACTTACAAACCACACAAACGGTCTTACAGCATGGTCCAGCACCTACTGGTAAAAGACTTGATTTCATCATGCAAGAGCTTAACCGTGAGGCTAACACGCTTGCCTCAAAAGCGGCTTCAATTGAAATAGCCAATGCTGCCATGGCACTCAAATTACTGATTGAACAAATGCGTGAGCAAGTTCAAAATCTAGAATAACTCATTCCTAAGATTCATTTATGCAGAACCACCCCGACCTCGAAAAACTATATCCTGGCAATTTATTTATGGTCGTTGCGCCTTCCGGTGCTGGCAAATCATCATTAGTCAATGCGCTCTTAGCCAAAGACAACCATATTCATTTATCCGTTTCGTATACCACTCGACCACCCCGACCGATGGAGCAAAATGGTCGTGAATACCACTTCGTCAGCCTAGATGAATTTAAAAAACTGCGGGATCAGGGGGATTTTTTGGAATGGGCAGAAGTCCATGGTAATTTCTATGCAACCTCGCGCAGCTGGATTGCTCAGAAAATGTCTTTAGGCACGGACATCTTGATGGAAATAGATTGGCAAGGCGCTAGACAAGTCCGCCAACATTTCCAAAATGCGGTTGAAATCTTTATCCTGCCCCCTTCCATTCAAGCACTCGAAGAGCGCTTAAAAAAACGTGGGCAAGATGCACTCGACACGATTACCCGTCGGCTACTGGCGGCTGGGAGCGAGATTGCACACGCGCCCGAATCTGACTATGTCATCATCAATCAGAATTTTGAACAAGCTTTAAGCGAGCTGGAAAGCATCGTCAAAGCTACGCGCCTGCGTGTGCATGCGCAACGTGCAAAACACACACAGCTTTTTGCGCAATTGGGAATTCATTAAAGATTCACTAGCCGATAGCGCAGAGCGATATCCATTCTTACTTTAGAATACAATCTACTCATTTAATACTTAGTTTTATTAAGGAAACAAATATGGCACGCATTACTGTCGAAGACTGTCTCAGAAAAATCCCCAATCGTTTTGAATTGGTGCTATGTGCAACTTATCGTGCACGCCAGTTGATACAAGGCCATGCCCCGAAAGTCATCGCCGATGACAAACCTACAGTGATTGCACTGCGAGAAATTGCTGAAAACTTCGTTGGCAGCGAAATGCTGAAAAAAGTTCCTATTTAACTCTTCGACCTCTTGCAACACTGTGCGCGTAGACTATGCAGCCCACCTCCTCAGATAACCACTCGGATATATCTAAAGGGTCCTCTGATAGTGGGCCAGTTGAAGACTCATCTCAGCCTGACACCAACAAGAACACCAAAAGCAAAATTAAGAGTAGCTATGCGCACTTTGTCGATGCCGTTCTAACCCTTTCACATCGACATTTGTTTGGCCCTACCTCGCAACCTGCTGCACCGCGCAAACAAGCAGTTATCTCCTTCGTCGCACTAGTCGAAAAATTAGATTACCTAAAGCTCGCTGATCGCAAACTGATTAAAAAAGCGTTTCAATATGCAGATCAAGCCCATTTAGGTCAATACCGTCACAGCGGAGAGCCCTACATCACGCATCCAGTTGCGGTAGCAGAAATTTGTGCCGAATGGAAACTAGACGCACAGTCAATTATAGCGGCGCTACTCCATGATGTGATTGAAGACCACGGCGTAGCATTACAAGAACTGGCAGAAAAATTCGACCCTAAAGTTGCTGAACTTGTCGACGGCCTAACGAAATTAGACAAACTCGAATTCAGCAGCATAGAAGAAGCTCAAGCAGAAAACTTTCGCAAAATGCTACTCGCCATGGCACGAGATGTGCGGGTGATCTTGGTCAAACTTGCAGACCGTTTGCATAATATGCGCACCCTGAATCACATGCCACTGGTCAAGCGCAAACGGGTTGCCACCGAAACCAGCGAGATTTTTGCACCGATTGCCAACCGCCTAGGATTAAATTCAACGTTTCGTGAGTTACAAGAACTCAGCTTTCGCCATACCCATCCCCATCGCTACCATATTCTGGAAAAATCAGTCAAAGCGGCTCGTGGTAACAGACGTGAAATTATCAGCAAAATCCTGGTCAACGTAAAAAAGGCCTTAGCAGAGGCCAAAATTACCGCTGAACTCTCCGGACGGGAAAAAAGTATTTATAGCATCTACAACAAAATGAAAGGGAAACACCTATCATTTACGCAGGTGTTAGACGTTTATGGGTTTCGCATAGTGGTCCAGCGACAGCACGATTGTTACACCGCTCTCGGTGTCTTACATGCGCTGTATAAGCCAATGCCCGGCAAATTTAAGGACTATATCGCGATCCCCAAAATCAATGGTTATCAATCTCTACATACAACATTAGTCGGGCCTTTTGGCATGCCGATTGAGTTTCAAATTCGCACACAAACCATGCACCAAATTGCCGAGGCGGGGGTGGCCTCGCACTGGATGTATAAAGATGGGATGACCGAACTCAGCGATATCCAGAACCGTGCCCACCACTGGCTTCAGTCATTGCTTGACATTCAAAGCCAATCACGTGACTCACATGAGTTTCTCGAACATATCAAAATTGATTTATTTCCCGATGCGGTTTATGTCTTCACGCCCAAGAGCCATATTCGGGCCTTACCACGCGGCGCCACGGCATTAGACTTTGCCTATGCAGTGCACAGTGATCTTGGTAATCACTGTGCTGCAATCAAAATCAATAATGAATTACTGCCCTTGCGCACAGAATTAAAAAATGGCGACATAGTCGAAGTCATCACCTCTCCCCAATCGAGGCCCAATCCTGCGTGGCTGCGTTTTTTACGGAGTGGCCGAGCGCGTTCCGCGCTCCGGCATTATTTAAAATCGATGCAAACACAAGAATCGATTAACCTCGGCCAGCGTCTATTGAATCAGGCATTAACTTCATTAGGCTTAACGCCAGATCATCTCAGTGATGAAATATGGAACAAATTACTGCATTGGGACGGCACCAAGTCACGTGATGAAACCTATACGGATATTGCTCTCGGCAAGCGCTTGGCGATCGTCGTTGCGAAACGTATTGAACTATTATTACAAGAGCACAACACACCGCTTGAGAAAAGTGCGCGCCAAAAACAAGCCATATTAGTCAATGGTAGCGAAGGTATGTCTGTTGCTTTTGCCGCATGCTGTCACCCGATTCCTGGAGATGAAATTATTGGCTACCTTGGCAAAGGTGAAGGACTGGAAATTCATCAGCATAATTGCCAAACCGCCTTAAAAACTCATATCAAAGATCCCGAGCGTTGGACTGATGTTGCCTGGGCCGAGTTTCCAAGCCGCGCATTTGATGTTGCGATTCAAATTATTGCCCGCAATCGACGCGGTGCATTAGCGCGTATCGCAAGCGATATTACTGCGACAGAAACTAATATCTCGCATATTGCGATGGAAAAAGTCAATGAACATGAAGAATCACTGATTCAACTTATGTTGCAAGTCAATAGCCGTACGCACCTGGCAAAACTGATTCGGACACTCAGACATAACCAAGACACCATCAAAATCACCAGAAAATAATAACGCTCATCCGATCTTGGGTTATACCCACCGCTCTGCACCGAGTTTTCTCGATACTGTCAGTTAAACAACCCGCTTTAAGTTACAATTCTTATCAGCATCATCTATTACAAAATACTCATAAATATTGCCTAATTGATAATGCTGTTTTCCATTTAACTCGGGATTTACGCAAAATTGTCCTGGCAAGGCGTGCCTTTGCTGCCAGTACACAAATAGTACGGCAACGAAGGTTGAGCAGGGGTTTCGAGCAGCTTGCTGCGAGCCTGCGAAACGGTCTGCATTTGCAAGCGCAGACGCGCCCTGCAAGGGCAACGATGCCAGGGCGGTTTTGCGTAAGTCCTATAACTCTGTTGCTTCGTTATATCTTGACAGCTACCAACCAAAACCCTTCTTTCAAGTTTGACCCTCAAGTCAACCAACGTATTAATGCACTTTGGCCAGCCCCACCAGATCGTCCCAGCGGACTCGAGCGCGACCAATGGCGAGCACGCATCCGTACCTTGCTGCAACAGCAAAATGCTGTATTGGTCGCACACTACTATGTCGACCCGGAAATTCAAAGCCTGGCGGAAGAAACGGGTGGATGCGTTGCCGATTCTTTAGAAATGGCACGCTTTGGCAAAGCTCACCCGGCCAGCACACTTGTAGTCGCTGGCGTACGTTTTATGGGCGAAAGCGCCAAAATCCTAAGCCCCAATAAACGTGTTTTAATGCCCACCTTACAAGCAGAATGCTCACTCGATCTGAGCTGTCCAAGTGAAGCATTTAATGCTTTTTGTGACGCGCATCCGGAACGCACCGTTGTCGTTTATGCAAACACCTCTGCTGCAGTGAAAGCACGAGCAGATTGGGTGGTCACCTCAAGTATTGCTGTGTCATTAATAGACCATCTTGATGCTCAAGGGCATCAATTAATTTGGGCCCCCGATCGCTTTCTCGGAGACTATATTCAACGCCAAACTGGCGCAGACATGCTACTGTGGAACGGCGCGTGTGTGGTACATGAAGAATTTAAGGCACAAGCCTTGCGTCAACTAACACAGGAGCACCCCGAAGCAGCCGTACTCGTCCACCCAGAGTCACCCGCAGAGGTCATCGCACTCGCTACCGCAGTTGGTTCCACTTCACAATTAATCCAAGCAGCTAAAACCTTGCCCCACCCTACTTTAATTGTGGCGACTGAACAGGGCATTTTCTACAAAATGCAGCAAGCTGTACCGCATAAAACCCTTATTGCAGCGCCCACCGGTGGCCATGGCGCCACCTGCCGAAGCTGTGCTCATTGCCCGTGGATGGGCATGAATACCTTAATCAACTTAGCCGAATGCCTGGAGCAAGGTCAAAACGAAATCGTATTAGACCCGGACTTAAGCGCACGCGCCATGTTACCGCTACAACGCATGCTAGACTTCGCGGCTGCAAAATGACTCATTACAACCCAATACCAGAAAACATCATCAAGCAAATGGTTGAGCAGGCGCTGGCT
>JBIKXM010000213.1:0-3168 GCA_044355755.1 Burkholderiaceae bacterium
TGGGCATTGCGTGGCGCTTCCTAAGCTTCTTATAGGAATGATGGTTTCGTTAAAGTTTCCTAATGCTTGCGTAGCCGCTCTTTCTAAGATGGTCGTGTTAGGTGGCAGTAATTGAGATAGTTTGCTTGAGTTACTCATCAGCACCACCCAGAGTAATTTTGGTGCTGAAACAATAAGCAGCTTCGGTTGAATTCAGAACAACATCTACTTTAGGCTCACTCAATTCAACACGCTGTACCCCAGGCACATGCAGCGCTGCAAAAATAGCAGATCGGCGGATATCTCGCCCTAGGCGTCGCTGTGTGGCGACATAGTGATTAAGCTGTGCTTTTGCCGCAATCATGATGGGTTCTGCTTCAGGCCCTGGAAAAATGAATAAGCTAGCTACTATGCTGTAAGGATGAATAACTGCTGATTGCACGGTCAAACGATCAGCTACAGGACGAATATCTTCATCGCTTAACGCATTCTCAACGATAGTCAGTAATTCAGTAGAAGCCGAGCCATTACCTTCGTTTGCCAAAATCGTCACGATGACTTCGCAAGGTTTTAAACTGATGGCACTGGCATCAGCCACTCGACCATCAGCTGAACGTGCATGAAATACATAAGCGGCACGAGGCCCGGCAACTGATAACCCTTCAAAAGCTTGTTGTGCTCGTTCACGTAATGCCGCATCTTGTTCCATTACAGCAGCAATAGGCGGCACACTATCAGGTTGTGCAGGTTGAGTAATTAAGCGACTGACACCATAGTTCGCGGCGATTTGATCTAAATCAGCGCCAGTGGCAAAAGATAACATCGTCGCGCGCGCAGCTTCGTTAATGCGTTGACGCAGTATCAATACCTCATAGGCATTTTCTTGTAATAACTTCACCAATGGTTCTGATTCAAGCGACAATGTTGCGGCAATTTGTGCTTGTTGTTCAACTGGAAATAAGCTGATTAAACGCGCTTTACGCGTTGCTAAGATATCCTCAAAATCGAGTGGTTCGATAACATTCGGCGGTGGTAATTGCGCCATATCTAAAATGCCGCTCATGGCTTGCTGTCCTTTAATGCAACTTCAAATCGTCGAGGTGTGAATTGGGCTGAGTTGTGTTTAGAGGTGTCGCTTAAATATTCACCATCGATATGTAGCATCACGGCGTGCGAAGATGTTGTCTCAAAATAGAGTTGAGTGATCTTAATCCGTGGCTCCCATTTCATTAAGGCCATGACGGTTGCAGAGTATGCACGCAATAAGGTCGCTCCATTTAGCGGTTGATCAATTAATTCGGACAACAAAGAACCATAATCACGGCGCATTAAGCGACTACCAATAGGTGTAGTCAGAATATCGCGTATAGATTGCTGAATATGTGCAATATCCTCAATTGAACGGCCTGTGCGAGCATTCATGCCTAAACTCATTGTGGTGACCCTGTTCTTTCCTCACCCGTTTTAATCCCTGAATGTGTATGCTGTGCAAAAATAATGCCGTTACTTGTCAGTGAACCATCTTGTTGGGTCATTGCGCCATTGATGATCAGGCCACCATTCATGGTGACTTCACCATTAATTAGTGTTTTTGGACAATTGATGGTCACTTGATCTTGCGCGTGAATAGTCGCAATTTTTATGCCACTGATATGGAGCGCACTGGTCTTATGGTTGTAAACGATACGCGCACCATCAGGATAGTCAGTGACCGTTTCATTTTTATCGCGGCTAGGTGCAGCAAAGGTTGGACTATTTAACCCAAGTAAAACAATAGCGCTATTTAACTCACCGCTTAATGAAAGGATAACGACATGCTCGCCGATAGTGGGGGGATTCCAAGTACGTGTTTGACCTGCACGTAATGTTAGCCAAGGCAACCAATCGCTAACTAAACCGCCACTCTTGATACGGCAGCGTGCAGCGCTATAGTCAATCTCTTTTATTTCACCAATACGTAAAAGATTATCCAAACGGCGGATAATCTCGGTTATTCGATGAGAGGGGGAGGAGGATAAAAACATCCCTGCATGGTGCAGGGATTAGCTATGCGTGTCACGTTAGCTTTGTTGTGGAATGATGGAAGACAATAAAATTTTTGTTCCCTATTTTTCAGGTTCCGCCTTTATCCATTTTTCATATGTTTTAAGGTCGCTTGGTGCCTGATAATAAACCTTTAGCCAAATAGTAGCTTTATTTTTAATCGCTGAATCTAGAAGTTTAGCATTCGAGCTAGTTTCCGGTGTACCCCACCATATCCCAAATTTCTGCGAGTTCAAGGGGTCGTGATTATTAATAACTAACTTAGTTGGTTCTGTTTTCTTGAAATATCGCGATTCAAATACTTCAACTCTTGAAGGAAAGATTTCTTTCGCTCCACCTTTATTTATACGGAAACTTGGACCTAGGCCATTGCTATCTTGAAAGTATTTCGCCTCCCATTTCAGTTTCTCATTCCATTTACTATGGATAACAGTAACTAAATAGATAATTCCTGTGATAACAGTAATATATAAGGCAATGTCGGCTAAATTTACCATGATTACACCTCCATGTTGTTATAAGGTGAAGAGGATATTTTTAGTCGTGCGCCAACTTGATATCTATGTCTGGCGAAGTTCTAAATATGCAAACATCTAAGGGCAGTATCTGGTGCAGTAGAAACGATTTTTAAAAGAGCGGCAGCTGGCCCTGTTGGATTACGTCGGTGCTGCTCCCAATTTTGTAATGTTTTAACACTAACATGCATAAGCTGGGCAAATTCAACTTGAGACAATCCTATTTTTTCGCGTACAGATTTGACATCTGCTGCTTCTATTGTGAATTTACGAGAAGGTTGGGCTTTACCTTTTGAAATAGCTTTTGCTTCTTTTAAACTCTGTAACAGATCACTAAACAAGGCATTTTCCATATTACAACTCCTTAACGAATTCGCGCAAAATAGCTTTTTCTGCATCAGAAAGATCATCTTTTTTAGCTTTTGGATAAGCTACAAGCATATAAATTTGGTCTCTATTTTTCATCCAATAATAAATTACTCGAGTTCCGCCACTTTTACCCTGGCCTTTGATGGCACAGCGTATTTTTCTGATACCTCCACCGCTTTTGATGAGATCACCACTCTCAGGGTTTTCCATAAGCTGATTTTGTAATTTACGATACTCATCGTCATCTAGCAATCCAGTGATC
>JBIKXM010000214.1:0-3159 GCA_044355755.1 Burkholderiaceae bacterium
TCAATGCCTAAAGACAAGGGGGTGACGTCGAGCAATAACACATCGGTACGATCGCCGGATAAAACTGCGCCTTGCACCGCAGCGCCAACTGCGACGGCTTCGTCTGGGTTGACATCACGGCGTGCTTCTTTACCAAAAAATTCTTTGACCTTCTCTTGTACTTTGGGCATACGTGTCATGCCACCGACCAAAATCACATCATGGATATCGGAAGTGCTCAAGCCAGCATCTTTCATCGCAATACCGCATGGTTCAATGGTACGCTCGATTAAATCCTCAACCAGAGACTCTAATTTAGCGCGCGTCAATTTCAGATTTAAATGCTTCGGTCCTGACGCATCTGCTGTGATGTACGGCAAATTAATTTCAGTTTGCTGACTGGACGAGAGCTCAATTTTGGCTTTTTCTGCGGATTCCTTTAAACGCTGCAAAGCCAATACATCTTTGCTTAAATCAACGCCTTGCTCTTTTTTGAATTCAGTAATAATGAAGTCAATAATCCGTTGGTCGAAATCCTCGCCGCCTAGGAAAGTATCGCCATTGGTTGACAATACCTCAAATTGCTTTTCGCCATCGACATCTGCAATTTCAATGATAGAGACGTCAAAAGTACCCCCACCCAAGTCATACACAGCGATTTTGCGATCGCCCTTACTTTGTTTATCCAGACCAAATGCTAGAGCGGCGGCGGTTGGTTCGTTGATAATACGTTTAACTTCGAGGCCAGCGATGCGTCCTGCATCTTTAGTGGCCTGGCGTTGTGCGTCATTAAAATAAGCTGGCACGGTAATCACAGCCTCAGTCACGGCCTCACCTAAATAATCTTCAGCCGTTTTCTTCATTTTGCGCAGCACTTCAGCAGAAATCTGTGGTGGCGCCAATTTTTTATCGCGTACACCGACCCAAGCATCGCCGTTGTCTGCTTTGACAATCGAATAAGGCATAAGGTCAATATCTTTTTGGACTTCTTTTTCCTCAAACTTACGGCCAATTAAGCGTTTAGCTGCATAAATAGTATTCTTAGGATTTGTTACCGCTTGACGTTTAGCCGGCGCCCCAACTAATACTTCGCCATCTTCCATATAGGCAATAATAGAGGGCGTGGTGCGTGCACCTTCTGCATTTTCGATAACTTTCGGGGTGTTCCCTTCCATTACCGCAACACAAGAATTTGTCGTCCCTAAATCAATACCAATCATTTTTCCCATTTTCTTCTCCAAAAACTAATCTGTGAGGCGCACAATTACGCTGTTGCTGTAACCCCATTTAAGGTTAAAGTTCAATTTTTCAAGTAATTGTGCGATAAATTAAATCAAAAAGCCTTTACTTGGCCTCGCCTGAAGGCGAAGACTGGGCTACCGTTACTAACGCTGGGCGCAATACCCGGTCAGCTAATTGATAGCCACGCTGCAACACGGTAACGATGGTATTAGGATCTTGATTTGCCGGTACCATTGAAATTGCCTGATGACAATGTGGGTCAAACTTTTCACCTACGGGGTTCAGCTCAACAATTCGCCCTTTTTCAAAAGCGTTACTGAGTTGCTTCATCGTTAACTCCACGCCTTCGCGAACTTTCGCTGCATCTGCTGAGGTGTCAGCTAAAGCAGCATGCATGCTGTCCATGACTGGCAACAAATATTCTGCAAATTTTTCAATCGCATATTTATGTGCTTTAGCGACCTCATCTTGGGTGCGGCGGCGTGCATTTTCAGCTTCTGCCAAGGCACGCAGCATCGCTTCATAATGTTCCTCAGCCTTCGCTTCAGCGCGAGCCAAGGATGCGGCGAAATCATCATCTGTCGCTGTTGGTCCTGCGCTAGGTTGCGGCTCCTGTTCTGCTGCCGCAACAGTAGGCGCGTTATCTGACTGAGGTGTGCCCGGGCGCGATGCCTTATCTCCTGTTACCACCTCGTCCATATTGTGCGCCGAATCTGCCATTATTTTCCTCCTGTATGGTCTTTGCGTGAGTTATCAACGATTTGCCGTATATGGAGGCAAAGCCAAATATTTCAAGTAGATATTTTCATTTTCTATTGATTGGCATGCTGCGTACACGATCAAGGATAGATGATGTACGCAATATATGATTTGACGTAAATGAAGAAGCGCGGTTAAAATCGCCGCCTCTTCGGGGCGTAGCGCAGCCTGGTAGCGTACCTGCATGGGGTGCAGGTGGTCGGAGGTTCAAATCCTCTCGCCCCGACCAGAGAAAAACAAATAAAAACAATTACTTATCTAAAAAAACGGCTCTTCTTGCTTAGATCGGCTAAAGCCTTTTAGGCTATTGCGAGTACCGTTCAGCTTTCCACCTTTTGATATCGGCAAAAAACTGACCAATCTGATTTGGTTCACTGTGGCACTAGCGCATAATACCCACCTTGCTCGTACATACGGGAGAGGGTAGCCCGAAAGGCAATCTACTCGCTCAAGCTGCTTTTGTATACGGAAATTCTGTAATCATCTCCACATGCACTGAAGAGGTAAATTGCCACATAGTGCTGAGGAAAATGCCGCCTTTTCGCAAGGGTAGGTTGTCAAGTTTGGTGCAGTTAAGAAACTGGTTGCTTTTAAATAGGAAATCTTTGTGAGGACAAGCCTCGATTTATCTTCTTTTTGGAAAGCTTATTTTGCCGTTTTTCTTTCCTTTGTAACTAATCGCTTACTGTTGCAGACGGATATTTTAATGCTTACCCCATTGGGACAGGCAGCCACTGCCGCTTTTGCTATTCCTGGTCGTTTAATGATCATCGATACGATCATAGCTTTTGCCTTAGGGCCGGTTGTATCCGTGGCGGTAAGCAGAGCGATTACGCTTGAGGAAAAATATGCCACGATTAAAAGTGCACTCGGATTGACATTAATACTGTCATTGCTCCTAGTATGTATTGGTTTATTGATTTATCCCTGGGCTGTGGATTACTTTGTCGTCGATACATCAACTAAGGGTCTGGCAACAACTGGGGTGTTGTGGATGACAGTTAGCATTCCTATCCGAATTCTGGCATTTATTGCATCTATGAGTTTGTTTGCCTGTCAACAAGGACGCCAAGTAAGTTATATCTATAGCTTGGGTGCTATAAATTGTCGTATAATGTGGCGATGACCTATCCACTGAAACAAAGACAACACATACTGAAAGTCAAAGAACGAGAAGGG
>JBIKXM010000215.1:0-3153 GCA_044355755.1 Burkholderiaceae bacterium
GCCATTTCCGTCGGCTCGCAAAAGACGTTGAGATACTGACCGCAACGGCTGAAAATATTTGTCGCATCGCTATGCTCAAAATAACGCTTGCTAAATTACGATGAATTTATTTCAAGACGACTTCTGATTGTTGTTAAAAGTCAGTATGATTTGATTGGGCTGCCAAATAAAGTAGCCGGAAAAGGTTGGGAAGAAGCCATCTCGGCGCCAGTTCTCATAGTAACTAGCCGGCACGCCGGTATAAGCCGGCGCAGCTGGCACAGGGATAACGGGTACGGTCAATATCGGCACAATGGGCGCAGCCGCCATTTCATCTACCCTAGCCAATATACTTTGTGCATTACCTCGAGTATAGAAGTGATAGTCAGCACTTTTAATAGGCGTGTTTACGTTGAGTAGTTCGCCGTTGTTGATATGTCCGTCTTGGTTGATATCAATCCATAGACGTACATTTTCTGCCTCATTCGGGCTGAGCTGTCCGTCGTAGTTGGTATCAAGTGCGGCCAATTGATGTGCAGAAAGCCCCTGTTTATGAGTATTCATTACCCGTGGGGTTTTGTCAGCAATCGAGGGGGCATGGTCATGGGCTGTGCTTTGGCTGTCGTAAAAGGCGCCAATCGGATTCAACCAATTGCTCGGCAGATTCAAACTGGCTCCCCAGCCAGGTTGGAGGGTTTGCCAACCCGTAGCACCACTCAGTAACCAACTGCTGGTATTTTGCGTAAAGTTTTGCCAACTGTTGTGGTTCAAGACACTACTCTGGTTCAACTGATGTAGACGGTACTCGGCTGTGCTACGTTGACCAAAGTCAGTTAGATTATAGTAGTTCGTCGGTCCAAAGGTGAGATGACTACTCTTAAGCGAAACACCATTTGCATCATAAATATTGGTTTGATAAACGTTATCGGTAAACCAGTGACGCTTCGTGGTTTGTGTTGGTTTATTTTGTTCGTAATGTGTCGTAGTTTGACGGATCGGTGTGCCATCCGGTGTGAATTCGAGCACTTGAGATATACCGGCAATATCACGCAGTGTCAGCTGACAAAGCAGCTGTCCATTACGATCTAAGATGGGATTACCCTGGGCGTCTTCCAAGGTACATAAACGGTTGCCATCTGAATCTTGGTATTCATACGGTAATGCTTTGGTACTAAATCTCAAAGGAATACCATCAACGGAGAAATGGCCTTTTTCGATAGCGCTTCGTAAACCACTGATACCATGTTGTGCCAGTCCCCCAATAAGCCGACCAATCAGCAGGCCGACAATAGGGTTAGCGGCCACGATAGCTAAACCAATGCTTAATGCGCTGTAATCGATGATTCTGTCCGTGGTAATTGCACATTGACGAGTACCGGGAATATCTGGGCCTGTATGGCCAACGATACCGCCTGTCAACGGCCCGAGATCTTTGATATTACAGCTAATAAAATCACTTTTGCCAACCGGCGTAATATCAAGTTCGCTGGTCAGCTTCGTATACAGCGGGTCACTGATGACAGCTCGCGCACCTGGGCCATCAAAACCTACACCACGCCAGCCGAAGGTATAGGACAAGATTTGGGCAATAAGCTCACCCCAAGAGTGCCCAGTAACAATGACTTTGTAATCTTCATATCTACCACCTTTTGTTGCTACTAACTCTTTGATTTTTAAACCCACATTTAAGGCATCAATAAATTGAGAGGATGTCATCCCGCGTTGGGCCGCTAACCAGCCGGCCGCATCTTTAGAGTCATTGGTTCCTGTGTTAGCCACAAAAATTTCACGGGTATCTGTATTCACCCAGGCGCGCGCTTGATAACCGGTTTTTGGGTTGTCTAGACCAGCGACACTGGAAATTTTTGTTTTATCGTGCAGAAATTTAATCGGCGTCCAGTTGCCAGGGGATAGTTTTATATTTTTATTGTCCCCATAAGACAACTCAGAAAAAACAGCAGCGTTGGTAATGATCTCTCTATCGCTAGCAGCACTTGTATTCATATTCTTACTCTTCTATCAGTCTTTAAAAATCAAATTGAATGTGTAAATCTTGTTTTTATTGAGGATGTCGATTAATAAAATCCTGTATCAGCTTTTGTTTCATCACGTCATTGGGCTTTTTATCCCGCTCGTATGCCTCATGCGCCCGACGCATATAAGACTCAGGAAGCAATACTTCGTGCTTGTAAGCATTGTTAACTCTTTCCTCAGCCTCTTTGCCAACAATAAGATGTTCAATAATGAGGCCTATTGCTGGCCCAACTTCATAAGGACACACGCTGCCGCCCTCTACACCAATTAAACCTACCCCGGGTAATATTTGACGATTGTAGTAACGCACGAAGGAAAAAAAACGGGTGTTTTTATCGTTGATAGACAACCCGAAGCCCACGCCCGTGCCACCTCGGTTGAGATACCTCTCCTGAATTAATTTATGCTGTAATCGCCTAGCCACAAAATCTTCTGACGAAACACCACTCATCAATGAATCCTGCATAATGTCAGGCCGATTCCACGGCAGTTTGTGGTCAATCGCCGTGTCATAGTAGATGTCCATCTGGCATTCCAGATGTGGCCAGCAGTTTTCTGCGCGGCCACCTAGACCACAGGTATCATTTCCTACTTTATTCATACGAAAGGCAACCGCTAAGATGCCTTTTAGCTCCGGCTCTATCCATTGCTTGGGCATATCAAAGCGCTCGGCAAACTCCTTCGTATAACCCCAGACCCAAGGATCACGTGTGTAGGACTGCCCATATTTAAAGGTAAAGGCATAGTCATAGCCGCGCTCTTCATACGGCGGAATCTCTGGATACGCTCCCTGTCCATGCACACCAGGTATATGAAGCATAAGCAGTGCGATCAATAATGGACGCATGCGCTTCTGTAAAAAAAATCTAACCATCATATTCAATGTCTCTCTATGGTTTAGGCCACGCATTACTCTTTACTCTCATCAAAAAAACGAGCACTTTCTAGATCAAGAAGATCGCTATCTGACAGCGTGTCATGCTGTTACTCTTCTATCAGTCTTTAAAAATTAAATTGAATGCGTAAATCTTGTTTTTATTGAGGATGTCGATTCATAAAATCCTGTATCAATTTTTGTTTCATCACTTCATTGGGTTTTTTATCGCGCTCATACGTTTCATAAGCCCCGCGCATATAAGA
>JBIKXM010000216.1:0-3152 GCA_044355755.1 Burkholderiaceae bacterium
ATGGAATCCAAATTATCCGAAACCGACCTACTCACTATTGAAGCGCTCGATTCAAACTCAAGAGGCATAGGACGCTATTTTGAGCCGACTACAGAGAGCGAAATCACGCTAGCACATATTCACGGTCAAAAAGTAGTATTTATAGAAGGCGCTTTGCCAGGCGAACAAATTCGCTTTCGTATTCAGAAAAAGAAGCGGAGCTATCTTGAAGGGCACTTACTTGAAATCATGCACCCGTCGAGTCAACGTGTGCAACCCCGCTGTCATTACTTCTCGAAGTGCGGTGGCTGTGCGCTACAGCATTTAAACAGTCGTGCACAACTGGCCGTCAAGCAGCGGCATTTAGAAGATAATTTATGGCATATTGGCAAAACCAAAGCGGCACATATATTACGCCCAATTGCCGGTTCTGACTGGGGCTATCGACATCGTGCACGCCTCTCGGTACGTCATGTTGAAAAACGCGGCGGCATCCTGATCGGTTTTCATGAGCGCAAGAGCAGCTATGTTGCGGATATGCTGTCTTGTGAAATATTGCCCGGGCATATTTCCGCACTCTTGCCGGCCTTACGACAACTGATTGCCTCACTGTCGATCTATGATCGCATTCCACAAATAGAATTAGCGATTGGCACAGAAGTTACCGCTTTAGTTTTAAGAATATTGCTGCCATTAACAGGTGAAGACAAAAGCAAGCTACGCCAGTTTGCCGACATCCATCAGGTGCAATTTTGGTTACAACCGGCTGGCCCCGAATCGGTCTATTGCCTGTATCCTCAAGACAAAAAACTGAGTTACAGCCTACCCACGTTTGGTATCAGCATGCCCTTTCTGCCGACCGATTTCACTCAGGTGAATCATAAAATTAACCAAGCTCTGATACAGCACGCATTAAACTTACTGCAAGCCCAACCAGACGAAACCATTTTGGACTTATTCTGCGGCATTGGTAACTTCACCTTACCGTTAGCCACCCAAAGCCAGATGGTCGTTGGTATTGAAGGCAGTGACATCTTATGCGCACGTGCACAGGACAATGCAGAACTGAACCATCTGGGTCATAAAACAAAATTTATTCATCAAAACCTATTTATAGTGACAGAACAAGAGATACCGGCGTGGGGCAAATTCGCACGCTGGTTAATTGACCCGCCACGTGAAGGGGCGTTTGCCATCGCCCTCGCTTTAGCCAAGCTCAAAGGGTGTGCGGCTGAATATCTACCGCAACGGATTGTGTACGTCTCCTGCAATCCGGCTACGTTGGCGCGTGACGCAGATATATTGGTGCACCAGGTAGGATATCAACTACGTGCTGCCGGAGTAGTCAATATGTTTCCGCATACTAACCATATCGAATCAATTGCCGTGTTTGACTTAATCTCGTCACACCTACACGCCAACCCTTGAGCCCCTTGCACAACTGGCGCGAGCACTTCAAAGACCAGGCGCATGGTCAAGCACGGGATTCGTGCAGCACGGCTGACGCCGTCCATGATGCCGCTGTGCCATGCACGGCACAGTGGGGAAGCGCAGCAAGCGGCATGTACACGCAGTACATGAGCATTGAGTTCCGGCATAACTTTGCTACACAAAGTTAGCCTACACTGAAACTTGCGTTTTCGGCTGTGAAGTAGTGAAGCAATAGTCTGATCTTTGCTGTGTGGTCTGTTATTGATAACCAAGCGTAATCGTACTGTGCGCAGTAAATCGCCCGACCCTGACCGGCCCGGTTTTCACCACTTTCGCGACCAGAGGCACATGCACAACCCCAGCATTCGCTGACTCCGCCACCAACAGCATATTGCTATTAGAGGCGTTATAGGTAATCGGCGTACTGTCCTTGCGCAGTTGCAGGCCGATCCCGGCGGCTTGCGAATTTTTACTGATAGTCAAGATATTTGAGGTATTGCTTGGCTCACTGTTGTCAGTAAATGCCATCGCAATCCGTGCCCCCCCCGGACAGTTGATACCGATATTAAATGTCTTTTCCGGTGCAGTGCCGGCTTCCAACTGAGCAGTAGAGACATTCCCCATATCGACGTTAACAACTGGGGTCGTGACCGTACACGCGATCGGCTCGACAATGCAGCTAGACAAACGATAAACTCGCGAAGCATTCGGAATCAAAGTCAGAGGAGGTACCGAACCTTTTTCTGAAAAATCAGAGAAACTAATATACAGTGCGTGATTCAAAAACTCTTCACGACTTAGATTCGTACGTGTACCCATACCACTGTAAGAGGCGCCGATATAACGTCCATTTTTACCGGTAACCAGAAAACGCTCAGAAGTCGGCCGTTCGCTAAATTCTTTATAAGAGACCGTAGAGTAGTCATCAAATGCTTTTTGATTCGGCCATTTATTTTCGATTTTAATCAGCTCGACCAGCAACCTGCCCCTCCAATACGCATTGGCCGCATCATCAGGTGCTTTAGCTCGCGCACCCGGTACCTCAGACTCTTTCCATGGCCGGTCAAATGATGGTGCATGCCCCGTCACCAGAGGATTGACAGTAAACTCCTTGCTGTTTTGGTTCGGTATCATCGTGTTCTGATTCATCAAATTCAGATTACTCGCGACATATTGCAGCTTAATACGTAGGCCAACCCCCATATAGGGCGAATAGAAAATAGTATAGGGATACGGCGGTGTATAAGAATCCGTTTTCTTGAACGCCGCATTGTCCGCCAGATTCTGAATATTGACGCCACTGCAATCAAACGAAGCGGTATTATGATCACCGCATCGACCTAATTTCGCGAAATTAAAATGCACAGACTTATTTTTGCAAGAGAAATTAATCTCCGCCGAACCGGTCGCAATCACTGCCCCGAGGGGGGTGTTAGTCGGCACTACAATCCGCGGCGGTATACTGACAATACCCGAATCATGAAAAGTACACTGCGGCGGTTCTGCCCATACTGATAGCGGTAGCAACATCGAGCAGCCCAGCATGCCCGTTAACAACCGTCGCGTTAAATCCCGATCATCCATCTCTCCCCCTTATCTTTTTTATCTAATTTTTTACTAGGGTCTGTTGACGTTTTGAAATAAGAGGTTGAAAGGGAGGAGCAAACTCGTAATATTGGAGTTCTGACACAACAACAAAACGAGTTTGCAATGCTCCGATTACTGCTCAGTGATGAGCTATG
>JBIKXM010000044.1:0-6924 GCA_044355755.1 Burkholderiaceae bacterium
GTAAACAACCAGCCATTCCGTGCGTTACGTGTGGGCATGACACAATCAAACATATCAATTCCTTGTGCCACACCATACACGAGATCCTCGGGCGTACCGACCCCCATCAGATAACGCGGCTTATCCACTGGTAAACGGGGCCCTGTGTAGGCCAAAACACGATAAAAATCTTCTTTCGGCTCGCCGACTGATAAGCCACCAATCGCATAACCATCAAACGCTAACTCGCGTAATGCACCGAGTGAACTCTCTCTGAGTGATTCAAACATGCCGCCTTGCACAATACCAAATAAAGCATTTGTATTTTGCCCTGCGTGATGTTCGTTCAAGGAACGTTTCGCCCAACGCAGACTCAAGGCCATTGAACGTTCAGCCTCTTCAATGGTGGTTGGCGCACCGTTCACCATATACGGCGTACATTCATCAAATTGCATCACGATATCTGAGTTTAATACGCGCTGAATTTGCATTGAAATCTCAGGCGAGAGGAATAATTTATCGCCATTGATCGGTGAGGTAAACAGAACCCCCTCCTCACTCATTTTGCGCAGCATGCCTAAGCTAAATACCTGAAATCCACCTGAATCTGTCAAGATAGGTCGCGACCATGCCATAAAATTATGTAGCCCTTGATGGCGCGTAATGATATCTAGCCCAGGCCGCAACCATAAGTGGAATGTATTACCTAAGATAATCTGTGCACCGATATCGGTTAACTCATTTGGAGCCATCGCTTTAACCGCACCATAGGTCCCAACCGGCATAAAAATAGGTGTTTCAACAACACCGTGAGCTAAATGTAGACGTGTACAACGTGCTTGGCCATCATTGGCTAATAATTCAAATTTCAACATGGAGCGTATTTGGTTAACAGCATGGCATCACCATAACTAAAAAAACGATATCGTTGAGCAATTGCATGCTGATACGCCGCACGCATCGTGTCATAACCCGCAAAGGCTGACACAAGGATCAATAGAGTAGATTTTGGTAAATGAAAGTTGGTGATTAAGCGATCCACTACTTGAAAACAGAATCCTGGCTGGATAAAAATATCTGTCTGCGCTGGTCCGGCACGCAACGCTCCTTGGTGTTGCTGGGCACAAGCCTCAAGCGCACGCAAGGTAGTGGTACCCACGGCGATAACCTGTTTACCTTGGTTGCGGGTTGCCTGAACCGCATCAACCAATTCCTGAGAAATGACGTAATACTCGCTATGCATTTTATGCTCACGCACATTTTCTGTACGTACCGGCGTAAAAGTGCCCGCACCTACATGCAAAGTTAGAAAAGCGGTCCGTATACCTTTAGCACGCAGTTTTTCCAATAGGTGTTCATCAAAATGCAAACCAGCCGTAGGCGCAGCAACCGCGCCCGGATGACGCGCATAAACTGTCTGATACCGCTGCTCATCGACTGTCTCAGCAGCATGCTGGATGTAAGGCGGCAAAGGTAATTGCCCATACTGTTCAAGCAGTGGTAAGACTTCACTGGGAAAAATCAGCTCAAAAAAAGGCGCCAGCCTTTGCCCGACAGTGACTGTCAAGGCACCTTGTAATAGTAAGGTCGTGCCAGGCTGGGGAGGTTTTGATGCCCTAATTTGACATACAGCGGTGCAGGGAGAAGTCACGCGCTCTACCAACACCTCAACCGCGCCACCACTTTGCTTTTGCCCCAATAAACGTGCCTTGATCACTTGTGTATCATTAAAAACCAATAGATCACCCGCAGCCAAGTGATCTGGCAATGCGGCAAATACTTGATCAGAAAATAGGGCAGGATTTTGGTTCTCTACACACAGTAAGCGACTTTTACTGCGCTCGGTTGGCGCAACTTGTGCAATCAGCTCTGGCGGTAAATTAAAATCATAATCAGATAAAGAAAACATGTGAATATTATATACGCACACTTTTGCGAGTTATTGGAATTTCTCTTCACTCAGATAACTTTATGCCTAGTACTGGCTACGCTCATGTTAATGACAGAGCAAGCTGCTGACGATACTCTCTAGGCGTAACTGCAAAACAACGATGAAAGCTGCTGGTGAAATGTGCATGGTTACTAAAACCACACTCCAATGCAATATCTAAAATGCGCATCGACGTGGTTTGTAGTAATTGTCTGGCATGTGCCAGCCGTCGGTTGAACAACCAATTTTTTGCGGACACACCAAACCGATTTATAAAAATCGCATTAAATTTTCGCGTAGGCATACCAAACTGATAAGCGAATTGTGCTACCGACCACGGCTGTAAAAAATTACTCTCGATAAACGAATAGAATTGTTTATTTCCGGTTGTTAAATAGGCTAAAAAATATGAAAAATAATCTTTGTTTTGTGACACACAATAGAGATACACAAACCTAAGCAAGGCTGACGTATTCGCTTTCGCCAGATTAATACACAGGTGCATAATCTTGTCTCCCAAATGGATTATAGACACAGGCAAAGGACTGAATTTTGTGAGCACCGGCTCAGGCGTCAATAGATTTTTAAATTCATATCTTAGCGGTTGTAGATCCGCATGATAAAAATCAAAATGTTGCGTTTCGCCACTAATCCGCACTGGCTCTGCAGTGACCGCTAAATGATTTTCTGGTATCGCAAAATGGTGTTCATTTAGCCCAATCTCTGCACCATGAGGACAAAAAATAAAACGCATCGCACTCATTTGACCTCCATTCGTTAAGCGATACTATTTTCCAGATAATGCCTCAAGGCTCAATCGGGCAACAACCTTAAAAGGGTCTCATGATTACTCAATGTTTGGGCTCTATGAGACACCCCTACATAACCGATTGCGCGACGGCCATGACTATCCGTCACGATAGGACACCACTAGGCGCCCGCAAGCTGAATCAAGTAAGGAGGACTATGTTGCGTCAGTGCTAATCAGAAGACCGGGCGCTCAATAGCAAGCGCTATGCCTTGCCCTACGCCTACGCACATTGTGATTAAAGCGCGTTTACCACCGCTACGCTCTAGCTGTCTTAATGCCGTAAGCACTAAACGCGCCCCAGAAGCACCTAATGGATGCCCTATCGCAATCGCGCCACCATTTGGATTGACATGTTGCGCATCATCGGCAAGCCCAAGCTGTCTTAACACCGCTAAACTTTGCGCAGCAAAGGCCTCGTTTAACTCAATGACATCGATGCTCTTTAAATCCCAGTTCAATTTCTGTAATAACTTCTGCGTCGCGCTTACCGGACCAATGCCCATGATACTGGGCTGTACCCCGGTCACAGCAGCCCCCACTACCCGCGCACGCGGCACGAGGGCATGACGTTGTAGTGCGTGATCTGAGGCCAACAGTAATGCACAAGCACCATCGTTAATCCCGGAGGCATTACCAGCTGTCACACTCCCTTGAGCCGATACGACCCCTTTTAATTGCGCCAACTGCGCCAAGGTTGTGTGAGGCCGGGGATGTTCATCACAGCTAACGAGAGTCGTTGCGTTTTTATTCTGCGGCACTGTCACCGCAAATAATTCTTCCTCGAAAAAACCTGCCTGTAGTGCGGCTTGATAACGTTGTTGTGAACGCCACGCAAAGTAATCCTGATCGTCACGGCTAATATTAAATTGGCGTGCAACGTTTTCCGCGGTTTCTGGCATGCTATCGACACCGTATAAGGTTTTCATTTGCGGATTTATAAAACGCCAGCCTAGGGTCGTATCTTCTAATTTTGGTGTACGTGTAAAACTGTGCTCCGCTTTACCAATAACAAAGGGTGCACGTGTCATGCTTTCTACGCCACCGGCAATCAGTAAATCCGCTTCACCGCTTCTGATTGTGCGTGCGGCTAATGCCACTGCTTCCGCGCCTGAAGCACATAACCGATTAATCGTCACCCCAGGCACACTCACAGGCAGGCCCGCTAATAACGCCGCCATCCGTGCAACATTACGATTATCCTCACCGGCTTGGTTAGCACAACCATAATACACATCCTCGATACACTCCCACGCTAGCGCCTGTCGCTCTGTCAAGCGACGAATAGGTGCGGCACCCAAATCATCCGCCCGCAATGCAGCCAATGCACCCGCATAGCGTGTAAAAGGGGTACGGATACCATCAACAATCCAAGCAGAAGAAGCAATCATCAGTTTTGTCCCCACGATTAAAATAATTTTTTCAGGATTAACGCCACACTACCGCAATCAGGTTAGACCTCCTTGCCACGGTAACATGTACTTGTATCCAGGGTGTTCGTGACATGCCCCAAACCACCTAGAAAAAGATCAGCCACTAAGGGCGCGATTGTCTGATAAGTCAATTGGCCATTAGGTTTTAGCCAAGTAAACATCCAGTTAATCATACCAAACAGCAGCATGGTTAAAGGCTTGGCTAGATCAGCTACACGCTTCTCAGGATAGATTTGTTGTACCACGCTCGCAAATGCCGCAACAATCCGTCGCTCACTGGCTAGAATACGTTCCCGATCGTATTGATTGAGAAATTTAACCTCGGCAATTAATACGCAGTGCGCATGTTCTGCATCAGCATAAGCCTCCAGGAATTGCTGTATCAGTTCACGCAAGCAAGCTTCAGGAGCCAGCTGCTGCTGTGTAACCAGAGACACGAGGCGTTCTAAGCGCTGCACATGTTCTTCACAAATACTTACCAAGAGCGCATATTTATCGGTCGTGTAGTGATACAAAGCGGCTTTTGACAGGTGGCAGGTTTGCGCCAAATCATTCATTGAGGTCGCCGCATAGCCTTTTTGTGCGAATAGTATGGCTGTTTGCTTGAGTATCGATTGACGCTGATCAAGATAGGTTTGGGAACGTTTTTTAGGCATATACAATTTTCCGGCATTTTTTGCACCAAGATTTTTTTAAAAATTCTGGCGCAAAATTTGATCACAAGCAGTTAAATCAGGATTACGCCAACAGATCGCAAATCCCGCCCCCCCGGAAAACTCAATCATACAAGCGCAGCGTTTGCGCTATTTTGCTGTGCTGTTTTACCGGCGACACTAGACGAATAGCGTACTATATTTGTCAGCACACCTTAACAAAACTGTTTTGCGTCAGTCGCGGGTCAGGTTGATTTTTGCATGCGTTGACGCTGCGCTTCGTATAGGCAAATACCACTGGCAACAGAGACGTTCAGGCTACTGACACTCCCGTGCATAGGAATATACATTAGTTCATCGCAGGTTTCCCGGGTTAAGCGACGCATGCCCTCACCCTCAGCGCCCATCACAATAGCCAGTGGCTGTTTGAGAGACTGTTGATAGAGACTGTTAGGTGCTTGGTCATCTGTTCCGATCAGATGAATACCCGATTCTTTGAGTTGCCGTAATGTGCGTGCCAAATTAGTGACGCTGATATAGGGCACCGCTTCCGCCGCACCGCTGGCGACCTTGGTAACTGTAGCATTAATACTGACTGATCGATCACGTGGCGCAATAATGGCATGTGCCCCGGCACCATCCGCAACACGTAAGCAAGCACCTAGGTTATGTGGGTCGGTGACGCCATCTAAGATTAACAGCAAGGGCGGCCCTGAAATGCTATCCAGCAGTTCATCTAGGTTTAATGCCAGTTTGATTGTTTGCGCAAAGGCCACAACCCCTTGATGTGCGTACATCCCTGCCAGACTTTGGAGGCGCCTATCATCAACTGCGTGCAGCGTAACAGAAGCCTGCTGCGCACGTGCGAGCAGCGCCTGCATACGTTTGTCTTGGCGGTTCATCTGATAGTAAATCGCATCTATGCTGTTGGGATGGGCGCGTAAGCGAGCTGTAATTGCGTGAAAACCTACTAATAATTTGTTGTGTGTCATGATGTCTGGGGTGCAGCTGATTCCTGTGTATCGGGCTTACACACAATCGCCTTAGCTGCGCCATCCGTGATGACGCCACTATGCGTGTCCTGTCTGGATTGGCACACCTTACTGGACTAGGTTGTGTAAACGCGCCTGTATTGTAAATCGAACCATCTCGCACTATTTGCTTTTTTTCTTTTTTGTTTTGGTCGACACGGTACGGCTACTGGATTTGCTCGCACTCGCCTTGGCTTGCTTTTTGTTTCTAGCGCTGAACGGCGAGTGAAGCAAACCAAAATCAATTTTGCGCGAATCTAAATCGACCCGTAGTACTTGTACATGAATCCGGTCAGTCAGTCGATAACGCATACCGGTACGTTGGCCGCGTAATTCATTATGCACTTCGTCATACTCAAAATAATCATTGCCTAGCTCGGTAACATGCACCAGTCCCTCGACATAGAGCGTTTCTAGCTGTATGAACAATCCAAAAGGGGTAATACCCGTGACAATACCGGGGTAATCATTGCCTAATTTATCGCGCATAAAGTAACACTTGAGCCAGGCCTCGACATCACGTGAAGCCTCATCAGCACGGCGCTCGTTCGCCGAGCAATGCAATGCAAGTTGTTCCCAGATATTCGCTTCAGCTTTGACTGAAGGACTTGTGTGAGTCGCTGTGGCACTGCTGTGTGGCGCAGCGACGGCTAACTGAGGCGGGGACGAGTTTGTTTTTTTGCTGCGCGTACTTGAGGAAGTATTCAGGCTGATTTTTTCCGGCAAACTCGGATGATAACGTGTACCTGCTAGCAACGCTTTGATGACTCGGTGCACGAGTAAATCAGGGTAGCGCCGGATGGGACTGGTAAAGTGAGTATAAGCTGGATACGCTAATCCAAAGTGTCCAATATTGGTTGCGGAATAGACAGCCTGCTGAAACGAGCGCAGTATCATTGTTTGAATTAATTGTGTATCCGGGCGGTTTTTAATTTGCTCGATGAGGTTTGCGTAATCGGTTGCTTGGGGCTTATCTTTACCAGCCAAGGTTAAACCAAAGACCCGTAAAAATGCACGTAAGTTATCCAGCTTATCGATATGTGGGGTATCGTGCACTCGGTATAGCCCAGGATGATGCTGTCTCGCAAAT